>NZ_BAAAIZ010000007.1:15100-43296 GCF_039526425.1 Streptomyces thermospinosisporus | reverse complement strand
GTCCGCCGCGGGCCCCTTCCATGTGCAGAGACGTGCGCCCTCAGCTTTTGCTCACAGCACGGTGAAGCTCTTCTTGGTCTTCTCGTAGACGCGCAGGGCCTCGTCCTCGGTGCCGGGCTGGTACCAGGTGTTGATCTGGTACGACTTGCCGTCCTGGTTGAAGCCGAGGAGCCGGGCGTGCCAGGGGGTGCCCTCGAGGGTGAAGGTGTACTCCCAGACCACGGCGGGGTGACCGCGGAAGGTGGTCTCCTCCAGGCGGATCTTGCGGTAGTTCCGGCCCTGGTGGGCGTTGCGTTCGGAGGTCTGCCAGGTCTGCAGGAGGTCGCCGCGGGCCAGCGCGGACTTGGCGACCAGTTCCTGCCGGCCGTCGGGGGAGGTGTAGTGCACCTCCGCGCCGGTCTTGACGTCACGGCGCCAGCCGACGGGCGGCGTCCAGGCGAATCCCCCCGCCTCGCGGCGGGCTCCGGGCGGCAGGGACGGAGGCCTGGAGGTGCCCTGGACGGTGGGACTCGGGTCGGGCGCGGAGGTCTCCGTGCCGCCGCCGCTTCCGGAGGGGTCGGCCCCGGTGTCGGTGAGCAGGACGGCGAGCACGGTGGTCGCGGCGACGGCCGCTGCCGCCGCGGCGGCGAGGACGGTGCGGCGGTGCGGCTTGGTGCGGGAACCGATGGAAGAGTCCGGGCGGACATCGGAGTCCGGGGGCCTGTGCTGCCGGCGGTCGCGCTCGCGCGGAGGGGACTCGGTGCGTCCAGCGGCACGCCTGCCCTCAGGCGGATCGGGCTCGGACTGTGGCCGGTTGACGACCGTGGCAGGCGGTGGCTCGGGATCCGGCGCCGGCTCCGGCCGGGCAGGGAGCGTGGGGACCTGGTCCGGTTCCGGCCGGGCGGGGAGTGTGGGGGCGGGGGTCGGGACGGTGGGTGACGGGGGCGGGTGGGCGATGAGGCCGAGGGTGGATTCCAGCCTGCTCAGGGAGGGGCGCCGCGCCGGGTCCTTGTGCAGGGCCGCTTCCAGCGTGTCCCGCAGCGGTCCGGCCGTCTCCGGGAGTTCCGGGTCCTCGTAGAGGACGGCGTGCAGGGTGGCCAGGGTGGTGGGGCGGGTGAAGGGAGAGGCGCCGCTGAGGGCGGCGCAGAGCGTGGCGCCCAGGGAGAAGATGTCGGACGGCGGGCCCTGGGGGCGGCCGGAGACGCGCTCCGGGGCCATGTAGTCGGGGCTGCCGACGAGCATGCCGGCCATGGTCAGCGCCTTGGCGTCCTGGAGGGCGGCGATGCCGAAGTCCGTGAGGACGACCCTGCCGCCGCGGTCCACCAGGACGTTGCCCGGCTTGATGTCACGGTGCAGCACACCGCGGGCGTGCACCTCGCGGAGTGCGGCCACCAGGCCCAGCCCGATGCGGGCCGTCTCCCGCGGGGTGAGCCGGCCGTCCTCGGCGAGAATGCGCTCCAGCGAGCGGCCGGCCACCAACTCCATGACGATCCACAGCCGTTCGCCCTCGTCGACCACGTCGTAGATCCGCACCACGTTGGGGTGGTCGATCCGTGCGGTCGCCCGTGCCTCGCGCAGAGTGCGTTCGCGGCGCGTCCGGGAATCCTCCGCGTCGCTTCCGTCCAGCCGCATTTCCTTCACGGCGACCTGGCGGTGGAGTATTTCGTCGGCGGCTCGCCACACCCGCCCCATTCCCCCCTGACCGATACTCTCGCCCAATCGGTACCGCCCGGCCACCAATATCCCTGGAATCCCGGCGCTGTTGATATTCCCCGGCAATCCGCCACACCCCCTCAGCACGGCCCGAGTGAAACACGATGGTCACACTTCAGGCGGTCCCAGCATAGTGCGGACAAATCTTGTGGTACCTCTTCGAGTACTGCGAATTCAGGCGCAGCCAAGGGGGGCGAACATGAGTTCTCGTCGCAGGGCGAACGTCACCGGATCGCTGGTGGCAGCATCTTTCTCGGCGGTTCTGATCTTTTCCGGCACCGCCGTGGCGGACGATCAGGACTCCGGGAGCAGCAAAGGGGGAAAGGTCGTCGACAAGGCCCCGGCGGGGGTGGAGTTGACGACGCTGCTGCCCGAGAAGATCTCGGTCGACAACAGTTCGGGGAAGACGGCGATTACCGCCACGGTGAAGAATGGGGGAAGTGCGGACAGCGGGAAGATCAATCTCTTGGTCGTCGGGTTCGACGGACTGACCGTCAAGAACGTCCCCGGTTGTGAACGGATCGCCGAGAACGGCCTTCCGGAGGGTGCGAACAGCGGATTCAGCTGCCCGGTCGGCAATCTCGCCGCCGGCGCCTCCAAGTCGTACGCGGTGGACGCCACGTACGACCTGAAGAAGAAGGGGAAGATCTGCCTTCCCGTCCAGTCGGAGGACAGGAAGAAGACGTACTGGCAGCAGGGGCCGGTCCCGTTCGGCACCACCAACCCCTCGCCCGACGCCCCGGCCACTCCCCTGCTCCTCGGCACCGACAACGAGCCGGTGAGCCCGGGAGCGGACGAGCTGCCGAAGACGGGCCCGGTGCGTGAGCTGCTGCCGCTGGGCGCGGCCGGCGCCTCCCTGCTGGCGGCCGGTGCGGCCGGGCTGTGGTGGTCGCTGCGGCGGCCGGGACAGCAGGAAGCCGGCGTCTGAGACGGACCCCGGCACGCAAAAGGCCCGCCGGGCCGTACGTCAGTCGTACGAACCGGCGGGCCTTCGTCCAGCGGCCGGGGCCGGCTCCGCCCCGCTGGGCTGTCAGGCGATGCAGCGACGGCTGGGGGCGGGACACCACTGCGTTTCGGCAGCCGGTCCGCTGCTCGGTGGGTGTCAGCGCTTGTTCACGAACTTCCAGGCCGTGGGCAGGATGCCCATCGCCAGGGCGGCCTTGAGGGCGTCGCCGATGAGGAACGGGGTCAGGCCGGCCGCGATGGCGGCGGAGGCGGACATGCCGGTGGCCAGGGCCAGGTAGGGCACGCCGACGGCGTAGATGATCGCCTCGCCGAGCAGCATGGTGCCCGCCATCCGCCAGGCGGAGCGGTCGGCGCCGCGGCGGGCCAGGGCGCCGACGGCGGCGGCGGCCAGCATCATGCCGATGATGTAGCCGAAGGACGGCATCCCGATGCCGGACGCGCCTCCCGCGAACCACGGCATACCGGCGATGCCGGCCAGCGCGTACACGGCGAGGGAGAGCAGGCCCCGGCGGGCGCCGAGGGCGGTGCCGACCAGAAGGGCGGCGAAGGTCTGGCCGGTCACCGGCACCGGGGAGCCGGGGACGGGCACGGCGATCTGCGCGGCGAGGCCGGTGAGCGCGGCACCGCCGAGCACGAGGGCGGTGTCCCGGACGCGGGAGGCCGGGAGCAGGTCGGCGAGGACCAGGCCGGGGCGGGCGGGTGTGGCGGCGACGGTGCTCATGGGGACTCCGCGAGGGTGAGGACGGTTCGGAACACCGTGACGCTATCCCGCTGCCCGCGCGGCGATCACCGTCATGGCCCGACAAAGGCGGGATCGGGCCATTGGTGGGCTTCGGACAAAGAACGGAAACGGCACCCGGGCGGGAGTGACCCGTGTCACGGAGCTGAGGAGGCATCTCTCACTCGGAGCGCCGGGACGGGCCTGTAGGGTTTCACCAATCAGGGTCGTGGCGGCGTCGACCCGTCCCCGCACCGCCGGTCAGGGGCCGGGCACCGTGCGTCCGCACGGTGTCCGTATGGTGAGCCGCTCCGGCCCGAGGGTGGCCCGGCCACCCAGACTGGTGTCGTTTTGCCCACGTCCCCCCACGCATTGGACGATCCGCGCCCCATGCCCAGCACCTCTGTGAAAGCGCCGCCGGAGCAGGACGGCGTCTCCCTCTCCCACGGTCTCAAGCAGCGCCATCTGTCGATGATCGCCCTCGGCGGTGTCATCGGCGCCGGCCTGTTCGTCGGCTCCGGTGCCGGCATCGCCGCCGCCGGTCCGTCGATCGTCGTCGCCTATGCCCTCTCCGGCCTCCTGGTGATGCTGGTGATGCGGATGCTCGGCGAGATGTCGGCCGCCCATCCGTCGTCGGGCTCCTTCTCGGCGCACGCCGAGCGGGCGCTCGGGCCCTGGGCCGGGTTCACCGCCGGCTGGTCGTTCTGGGTGCTGCTGTGCACGGCGGTCGGCCTGGAGGGCATCGGCGCCGCCAAGATCGTGACCGGCTGGCTGCCCGGTACGCCCGAGTGGGCCTGGGTGGCGCTGTTCATGGTGGTGTTCTGCGGCACCAACCTCGCCGCGGTGAAGAACTTCGGTGAGTTCGAGTTCTGGTTCGCCGCGCTGAAGGTCGGCGCGATCACCCTGTTCCTGGTGCTCGGCGGGCTGGCCATCGCCGGCCTGCTGCCGGGCACGGACTCCCCCGGCACCTCCCACCTGGGCGACTTCCTGCCCAACGGCGCCGAGGGGCTGGTGATCGGGCTGCTCGCCTCGGTGTTCGCCTACGGCGGTCTGGAGACGGTGACGATCGCCGCGGCCGAGTCGGAGGACCCGGTCAAGGGCGTGGCGAGCGCGGTCCGTACCGCGATGTGGCGGATCGCGGTGTTCTACATCGGCTCCATGGCCGTGATCGTGACGCTGGTGCCCTGGGACTCCCCGGCCGTGGTGGAGAGCGGCCCGTACGTCGCCGCGCTGGACGAGCTCGGCATCCCCGGCGCCGGTCAGCTGATGAACGTGGTGGTGCTGGTCGCCCTGCTGTCGGCGATGAACGCCAACATCTACGGCGCCTCTCGCATCGGCTACTCGCTGGTCGAGCGCGGCCAGGGCCCCAAGGCGCTCGGCCGGGTGTCGGGCGGTGTGCCGCGGGTGGCCGTGCTGGCCTCCTCGGTCTTCGGCTTCGGGTGCGTGCTGCTGAGCTACTGGCGGCCGAACGACGTCTTCTCCTGGCTGCTGAACATGATCGGCGCGGTGATCCTGGTCGTCTGGATCTTCATCGCCGTCTCCCAGCTGCGGCTGCGGCGCCGGCTCGAGCGGGAGGCCCCGGAGAAGCTGGTCGTGCGGATGTGGGCGTTCCCGTTTCTGACGTATGTCGCGCTGCTGGGCATGGCGGCGGTGTTCGCGCTGATGGCGCGTGAGCCCGACACGCGCGTGCAGCTGTACTCGACGGGCGGGATGACGCTGGTGCTGGCGGCCGTGGGCTACGCCTGGCAGCGGGTGCGCGCCCGGCGCTGATCACCGGCCCTCTCGGCAAGGGCCCTCGCGTGGACGACACGCGGGGGCCTTTTGCATGCCCCGGCCCTCCCCGGCGGCCCTCCTGCTGCTAGCGTGCAGTTGCAAGCTTATTGCAATAAGAGGTTCGGAGGGGACCCCGCCATGCCCGTGTACACGCTGCCCGACCTGCCCTACGACTACTCCGCGCTCGCCCCGGTGATCAGCCCCGAGATCATCGAGCTGCACCACGACAAGCACCACGCGGCCTATGTGAAGGGCGCCAACGACACGCTGGAGCAGCTCGCCGAGGCGCGGGAGAAGGAGCAGTGGGGCGCGCTCAGCGGACTGGAGAAGAACCTGGCGTTCCATCTGTCCGGGCACATCCTGCACAGCATCTACTGGCAGAACATGACCGGCCCGAAGGAGGGCGGCGGCGAGCCGCTCGCCCAGGACGGCGTGGGCGAGCTGGCGGAGGCGATCAAGGAGTCCTTCGGCTCCTTCGCGGCATTCAAGGCGCAGCTGTCCAAGGCGGCTGCGACCACCCAGGGGTCGGGCTGGGGCGTGCTCGCGTACGAGCCGCTGAGCGGGCGGCTGATCGTCGAGCAGGTCTACGACCACCAGGGCAACGTGGGGCAGGGCTCCACCCCGGTCCTGGTCTTCGACGCCTGGGAGCACGCCTTCTATCTGCAGTACCGGAACCAGAAGGCGGACTTCATCGAGGCGATGTGGCAGGTCGTCAACTGGCAGGACGTCGCCCGCCGCTACGAGGCCGCCAAGTCCCGCACGGATGTGCTGCTGCTCGCTCCCTGAGACCGGGAGCCCCCCGGGACCGGGGCCCCGGAAACCCCCTGAGCCCGGCAGCCCCTGAAGCGTCCTGCCTCGTGATCGTCTTCTCACCGTTCACCCGGGGCAGGCGGAAAGAGGAAGCCCCCCGCGAGGACGTGACTCGCGGGGGGCTTCCGTATGCGCTTGCTGTCGCCGGCGCCGGCCTCAGAGGTTGCTGAAGTCCGGCCCCTTCGTCCTGGTGCGCTTGATCTCGTAGAAGCCCGGGACCGAGGCGACCGCGAGGGTGCCGTCCCACAGGCGGGCGGCCTCCTCGCCCTTGGGGGCCGGGGTGACCACCGGGCCGAAGAAGGCGATCTCCTTGCCGTCGGGACCGGGCACCGCGATGACCGGGGTGCCGACGTCCTGGCCGACCTTCTCGATGCCCTCCTTGTGCGAGGCGCGCAGCTCCGCCTCGTAAGGGGTGGAGTCCCAGTGCTCCATCAGGGACTCGGGCAGCCCGGCGTCGCGCAGCGCGGCGGCGACGGTCTCCTTGCCCGGGCCCTCGCCGCGGTTGTGGATGCGGGTGCCGAGCGCGGTGTAGAGGTCGCCGAGCACCTCGGCGCCGTGCTCCTGCTGGGCGGCGATGACCACCCGGACGGGGCCCCAGGCCTTGGTCTCGAGCATCTCCCGGTACTCCTCGGGCAGCGCGTCGAGCTTGTTCTCGTTCAGCACGGCGAGGCTCATCAGATGCCAGCGCACCTTGATGTCCCGGACCTTCTCCACTTCCAGCACCCATCGGGAGGTCATCCAGGCCCAGGGGCACAGCGGGTCGAACCAGAAGTCGACGGGGATGGGGGCAGCAGGTGACGTGTCCGACATGTCGCTCCTCGACGTGGCAGGGGGTCTGCGTGGTACGGGTCTGTTCGTTCCAGCCTCGGCTTCCACGTCAACGCCACACCGCCTCCCGGCCATTCCCGGCTGCTCCCTGTCAGGGGCGCATGGCAGGATCGGTGCTGATCAGTCATGTCGACGACGCATGAGGAGTACCGCCCGTGCCCGGTGAGAACCTGACCCGTGACGAGGCCCGGGAGCGGGCCGCGCTGCTCTCCGTCGACGGATACGAGGTGTCCCTCGATGTGCGGTCCGCGGTCGGCGAGGAGAGCGGGCCGGGGCCGCGGACGTTCCGCTCCGTCACCACCATCCGGTTCCGCTGCGCCGAGCCGGGCGCGAGCAGCTTCGCCGACCTGATCGCGCCGAGTGTGACGGCTGTCTCCCTCAACGGGCGCGACCTGGACCCCGGCGAGGTGTTCGACGGCTCCCGCATCCTGCTGGAGGACCTCGCCGCCGACAACGAGCTGATCGTCGACGCCCAGTGCGCCTACTCCCGCACCGGTGAGGGCCTGCACCGCTTCGTCGACCCCGAGGACGGCGAGGTGTACCTGTACACCCAGTACGAGCCGGCCGACTCCCGCCGGGTCTTCGCCAACTTCGAGCAGCCCGACCTCAAGGCGCCGTTCCGCTTCGAGGTGCGGGCCCCGGAGGGCTGGCGGGTGTGGAGCAACGGCGCCGGTGAACTCACCGACGGGGTGTGGCGGTTCGCGGAGACCAAGCCCATCTCCACATACATCACCTGCGTGGTGGCGGGCCCGTACCACTACGTGGAGGACTCCTACGAGCGCGAGCTGCCGGACGGCACGCGGCTGCGGATCCCGCTGGGCGCGATGTGCCGCAAGGGTCTCGCCCCGTACTTCGACGCCGACGACGTGTTCCTGGTGACCAAGCAGGGCCTGGACTTCTTCCACGAGCACTTCGACTACCCGTACCCCTTCGGGAAGTACGACCAGGCGTTCGTGCCCGAGTACAACCTGGGCGCGATGGAGAACCCGGGGATGGTGACCTTCCGCGAGGAGTTCATCTTCCGCGGCAAGGTGACCCAGGCGTCCTACGAGGGCCGCGCCAATGTGATCCTGCACGAGATGGCGCACATGTGGTTCGGCGACCTGGTCACCATGCGCTGGTGGGACGACCTGTGGCTGAAGGAGTCCTTCGCGGACTTCATGGGCGCCTTCGCGCTGGTGGGCGCCACCCGCTTCACCGACGGCTGGATCACCTTCGCCAACCGCCGCAAGGCCTGGGCCTACCGAGCCGACCAGCTGCCGTCCACGCATCCGGTCACCGCGGACATCCGCGATCTGCAGGACGCCAAGCTGAACTTCGACGGCATCACCTACGCCAAGGGCGCCAGCGTGCTCAAGCAGCTGGTGGCGTACGCCGGTCAGGACGCCTTCCTCGAGGGCGCCCGGCGCTACTTCAAGCGGCACGCCTACGGCAACACCACCCTCGGTGACCTGCTGTCGGTCCTCGAGGAGACCAGCGGGCGGGACATGGCGGCCTGGTCGCGGTCCTGGCTGCAGACGGCCGGGGTCAACTCCCTCACCCCGCAGGTGCTGCTGGGCTCCGACGGGCGCGTCGAGGAGCTGGCGGTGGTGCAGGAGGCCGCCGAGTCGCACCCCGAACTGCGGCCGCACCGGGTCGCGGTGGGCCTGTACCGGCGCACCGGCGACGGGACGCTGGAGCGGTACGCGCGCGCCGAGGCGGACGTCGAGGGCGCCCGTACGGTCGTGGCGGAGCTGGCCGGGGCCGAGGCGCCCGAGCTGGTGCTGGTCAACGACGACGATCTCACGTACTGCAAGATCCGTTTCGACGAGACCTCGCTGGCCACCCTGCGCGAGCACCTCGGCGCCCTGACCGACCCGCTGGCCCGCGCCCTGTGCTGGTCCGCGCTGTGGAATCTCACCCGCGACGCGCTCCTGCCCGCCCGGGACTTCATCTCTCTGGTGCTGCGCTTCGCCGGGCGCGAGAGCGACATCGGGGTGCTGCAGATGCTGCACGCCTGGGCCGAGTCGGCGCTGGTGCACTACGCCGCTCCCGCCTGGCGGGAGACCGGCGGGGCGCTGCTCGCCGAGGGGGCCCGGCGGGAGCTGGAGGCGGCCGAGCCGGGCAGCGAACAGCAGCTGGCCTGGGCGCGGTTCCTGGCCCGGGTGGCGTCCACGCCCGGCGAGCTCCAGCTGCTGCAGGACCTGCTGGCGGGCACGGTGACGATCCAGGGTCTTGAGGTGGACCAGGAGCTGCGCTGGGCGTTCCTGGAGCCGCTGGCCGCGCACGGGATGGCGGACGAGAAGGCGCTGGCCGAGGAGCTGGCCCGGGACGACACCGCCTCCGGCAAGCGGCACCAGGTGCGCTGCCTGGCGGCCCGCCCGTCGGCCGCCGTGAAGGCGCAGTGCTGGGCCCAGGTGGTGGAGTCCGACGCGCTGTCCAACGCGCTGGTGGAGGCGACCATCTCCGGGTTCGTGCAGTACTCGCAGCGGGAGCTGCTGGCGCCGTACGCGGAGAAGTACTTCGAGGCGATCGAGCGGGTGTGGCGCGAGCGGTCGATCCAGATCGCGATGGACGTGGTGCGGGGTCTGTTCCCCGCCACGCAGGACTCCCCGGCGACGCTCGAGGCGACGGACGCGTGGCTCGCCGCGCACGAGCAGGCGCCGCCGGCGCTGCGGCGGCTGGTGCTGGAGGCCCGGGACGACCTGGCGCGGGCACTGCGCGGGCAGGAGTGCGACGCGGCGGCCGCCTGAGCGAGTCGCAGGCGGTGACCCGGGTCCGGTCGTGCGGCCGTGATGCCGTGGCCGGGCCGGTCCGTACGCCGCGATGCCGCGGCCGAGCGGGTCGTAGTACCCCGGCCGGGCCGGTCGTACGAGCGTTACCCGATTCGTACGGTCGGACCCGTAACCCCTGGTCCTCACCCGAATGGACCAGGGGTTTTCGGCAACCGAACATGCGTCCTTTAGCGCGAGCTTGTCCGTATTTGTCGACGGACGTGTAACAGGGGTTCGCGGGCGGGCCGGACACGGGAAATTGCCCGGCATGAACCACAACACCCCGCTCTCCCCCCGCCCCCTGCACCACCTCGCCGACAGCCGGCGGCGCGTCATGACCACCGCGCAGCTGCGCCGCCACGGCGTGCCGAACACCGAGATCGGCGATCAGTGCCGCCCCGGCGGTCCCTGGCAGCAGCCGCTGCCGGGGGTCGTCCTGCTCCACCCCGGACCGCCCACCAGCGAGGAGCGGCTGCACGCCGTGCTGATGTACGCGGCGCGGGAGCGGACCACCGGCGTGCCCGAGCAGCCCGGCGCCGGTGACACCCCGCCGCCCGCCTACACCGAGGCGATGATCACCGGCCTCGCGGCGCTCACCCTGCACGGCTTCACCTCCGCTCCCCCGCTGCCGTCCCTGGACACCTTCGACGTGCTGGTGCCCCGGCTGCGGCGGCTGCGGTCGACGGGCTGCGCCCGGATCGTGCGCACCGCCACGCTGCCGGACCCCCAGCAGGTGACGGGTGTCCCGGTGGCTCCGGTGGAGCGGGCGCTGGCCGACGCCGTGGCGCGGCTGCAGGACGCGGGCCTGGTGCGCCGGCTGCTGACGGAGGCGGTGCGCGGCGGACACTGCGAGGCGGTCGCGGTGGTGCGGGAGCTGAACGAGGCGCGGCTGCTGAACCGTCCGCACGTGGTGAACGCGGTGGACTCGCTGGTCGCCGAGGGCCGGGCGATCGCGGAGGACCGGCTGTACCAGATGGTGTGCGAGCACGGACTGCCGGACCCGGTGTGGAACGTCGACCTGCGCCTGCCGGGCGGCCCGCACCTGGGCGGTCTGGACGCCTACTGGCCGGACCAGGCGGTGGCTCTGGAGCTGGACACGCGGGCGCCGCGCCAGGAGGACGACGCCATGTGGTCGGAGTACGCCCGCAAGCGCGAGCACCTGGAACGGCTCGGCATCACGGTCGTCCACGTCACCCCGCGCAAGCTCCGGAACGCGATGGAGCAGCAGGCGGCGGTGATCCGTACGGCGCTGATGGCCGCGGCGGACCGGGAGCCGGCCGCGTACGTGGTGGTGCTGCCCCGCTGAGGACCGCGGCTCGCGCCACCGCAGCAGGACTCGCACCGCCGCAGCAGGAGGGGAGAGGAGGGGCCGCCGACGGGCGGCCCCTCCTCATGCCGGCCCCGGCAGGGACACGTCCACGGCTACGCCTCGGCCGGCTCCAGCCGTCCCGTCGCCGGCCGCTCCCGCCACAGCCGGAGCGCGATGTCGACCAGGCGCACCCGGACCAGGCCGGTGACCTCCTCCAACGGCTGCCAGGCGGCGAGTTCCGTGGAGCCGTTCACCTCGTTGCGCAGCTCGCCGCCGGTGACGCGGCCCTCGTAGACGAGGCGCAGGCCGTGGTGGTCGGTGGGGCGGCCGAGGCGGCCGGGGAGGCCGGGGAGGACATGGCGGGTGGAGTCGACGCCCAGGAGCCCGGTGACCTCGATGCGGTAGCCGGTCTCCTCCTCGACCTCCCGGCGCACGGTGGCGCAGGGGTCCTCGCCGTGCTCCATGCCGCCGCCCGGCATCACCCACTCGGGGACGCCGTCCGGCCCCGGGGAGCGGGCGAGCAGGAGCCGTCCGTCGCGCACCACCACGGCGTAGGCCGCCACCCTCAACTTCTGTCGCACGTGGGGACGTTAGCGGCGGCCGGGCGACGACATGTCGCGTTCGCGGGAGGCTGTCCGGAAAAGCGGATCGGGGGTTTTCCCCATGCATCCATTGCGATTCGGTCAACCCCTCCCAAACACCAGTCCCTTGCGTAAAGCTCAGCGATCGTCCGGGAGTGCCATCCGGACCGTCACGGCCAGGGCCGTTCAGCTCCGGTCGTCCACGATCGCCTGTCACGCACTTTCACGTCCTTTACGCGCAAGGGATGCCGATGACCCATTCCCCACAGCAGGGCCCGATATCGGGCGCGAGACGCGTGGCCCGCATCGCCGTGGCCGCCGGCCTCGTCGCCGCGCTGTCCGCGGCCGGCCCGGTCCCCATGGCCCTCGCCGCCGGCGCGCCCGTCGCACCGGCCGACGCCGACGTCAAGTCCGCCACCAAGAAGCTCGGTTCGGACGACGCGGAGCTGCTCGCCGAGGCGCAGACCGAGGGCGCCAAGCACGTCACCATGATGATCGCCACCGCGCCCGGCAAGACCGAGGAGGTCGCCGCGCAGCTGGACGCGGTCAAGGGCGGCTCGGTCGGCCGCACCCACGACAAGCTGGGTTACGTCCGCGCCACCGTCCCGACGGCCAGGGCCGAGTCGGCCATCGCCGCCGCCGCCAAGCTCTCCTCCGTGCACGGCATCGACCTGCGCGAGGAGATCCCGCTGGACGACCCGACGCCGAGCGCGGACACCGCCAAGGCGGCCGGCGGCCAGAAGGGCAAGGCCTACCCGGCGCCCGGCAAGCGCACCCCGGCGAAGAACCCGTACAACCCGTCCTTCGAGACCGGCGCCGTCGACTTCGTCGAGGACCACCCGAAGGCGGACGGCCGGGGCATCACCATCGGCATTCTCGACTCCGGTGTCGACCTCGGCCACCCGGCGCTGCAGAAGACCACCACCGGCGAGCGGAAGATCGTCGACTGGGTGACGGCGACCGACCCGATCGTCGACAACGACCGCACCTGGCGGCCGATGGTCACCGACGTCTCCGGCCCCGCCTTCACCTACCAGGGCAAGACCTGGCAGGCCCCGGCCGGCGACTACCGGATCAGCACCTTCCTGGAGTCGTACACCACCGGCGGCGACGCAAACGGCGACGCCAACCGGGACGGCGACACCACCGACTCCTGGGGCGTGCTGTACGACCCGGCGGCCGGCACCGTCCGGGTGGACCTGAACAACAACCAGGACTTCGGCGACGACGAGCCGATGAAGCCGTACAAGGACGGCTTCCAGGTCGGCTACTTCGGCACCGACGATCCGAAGACCGAGATCGCCGAGCGCCAGCCGTTCGTCGTGGAGATCCGCAAGGACGTCCCGATGGACCCCTACGGCGGCGACTGGGCGGGCAAGAAGGCCGACTTCGTCAACATCGGCGTCATCGAGTCCGAGCACGGCACGCACGTCGCCGGCATCACCGCCGCGCACGGGCTGTTCGGCGGGAAGATGAACGGCGCCGCCCCCGGCGCGAAGCTCGTCTCCTCGCGCGCCTGCACCTGGTCCGGCGGCTGCACCAACGTGGCGCTCACCGAGGGCATGATCGACCTCGTCACCAAGCGCGGCGCCGACATCGTCAACATGTCCATCGGCGGCCTGCCGGCGCTCAACGACGGCAACAACGCCCGCGCCGAGCTGTACAACCGCCTGATCGACGAGTACGGCGTCCAGCTGGTGATCTCCGCGGGCAACTCCGGGCCCGGCGCCAACACCATCGGCGACCCGTCGCTGGCCGACAAGGTCATCTCGGTCGGCGCGTCAGTCTCCCGCGAGACCTGGGCCGCCAACTACGGCTCCGAGGTGGAGAAGAAGTACGCCATGATGCCGTTCTCCTCGCGCGGTCCGCGTGAGGACGGCGGCTTCACGCCGACGCTGGTCGCCCCGGGTGCCGCCATCAACACCATCCAGACCTGGATGCCGGGCGCCCCGGTCGCCGAGGCCGGCTACCAGCTCCCGCCCGGCTACGGCATGCTCCAGGGCACCTCGATGGCCTCCCCGCAGGCCGCGGGCGCCGCGGCGCTGCTGCTGTCGGCCGCGAAGCAGAAGCGCATCGACCTGCCGCCGGCGACGCTGCGCACCGCCCTCACCTCCACCGCCGAGCACATCAAGGGCGTGCAGGCCTACGAGGAGGGCGCGGGCCTGATCGACATCGAGGACGCCTGGGACGAGATCCGCGACGGCGCCACCGCGCACACCTACACGGTGAAGGCGCCGGTCGACACGGCGATCGACCAGTTCCTGAAGACGCCGGGCTCCGGCACCGGCCTGTACGACCGTGAGGGCGGCCTGAAGGCCGGTCAGAAGAAGACGTACGACATCACCATCACCCGTACGTCCGGCCCGGACCGCGCGATCGAGCACGAGCTGGACCTCGAGAACAACGCCGGCCGCACCTTCCGCATCCTCGGCGACGACGACATCCGGCTGCCGCTGAACAAGCCGGTGACCGTGAAGGTCCAGGCCGCGCCCGGCTCGGCCGGCATCAAGAGCGCGATCCTGGATGTCGACGACCCGCGCACCGAGGGCGTGGACCGCCAGATCATGACGACGGTGGTGGTCTCGGCCCCGCTGAAGTACACCTACTCGGCGTCCGGTTCGGTGCAGCGCAACAGCACCACCTCCTACTTCGTCACCGTGCCCGAGGGCGCGAAGACGCTGCAGGTCGCGATGAGCGGGCTGAAGGGCAAGAGCCAGACCCGGTTCATCGCCATCCACCCCTACGGCGTCCCGGTCGACACCACCTCGACGCCCAACTGCTACAACAACTACAACGACGGCAACGGCTGCCGCCCCGACCTGCGCTCCTACGCCGACCCGCAGCCGGGCGTCTGGGAGATCGAGGTCGAGTCGCGCCGCACCTCGCCGCTGCTCGACAACCCCTACAAGCTGGACGTCGCCGTGCTCGGCGCGGCCTTCGAGCCGGAGACCGTGACCGTGCCGGAGGCCAAGGCCGGCACCCCGGCCGCCGCCTCCTGGAAGGTGACGAACAAGTTCGCCGCCCTTGAGGGCAAGCTGGTCGGCGGGCCGCTCGGCTCGGCGAAGGCGGACCGCCCGTCGATCAAGACGGGTGAGACCCGGACCACCACGGTCGAGGTGCCCGAGGGCGCCGCCTCGCTGGACGTCTCCATCGGCAACGTCTCGGACGCCGCCGCCGACCTGGACCTCGCGGTCTACGACAAGGACGGCAAGCGGGTCGCCCAGTCGGCCGACGGCGACTCGGAGGAGTCGGTGTCCATCGCCAAGCCGGCCGCCGGCACCTACACGGTGGAGGTCGTGGGCTACTCGGTCCCGGCGGGCACCACGGAGTACGACTACCGTGACGTGTTCTTCTCCGCCTCGCTCGGCACGGTGTCGGTCGACGACTCCGCGACGGTGAAGCTCGGCACGGGCGACTCGGCGGAGGTCTCCGCCGAGGTCACGGCCGCCGCGGCGGCCCCCGAGGGACGTGAGTTCTTCGGCCGGGTCCAGCTGGTCAACGAGCGCGGCACGGTCGCGGGCACCGGCAGCGTGGCGATCGGGAAGGTCGTGCCGTAACGGCTGTCGGCCGAGTCCGCAACGGCCCTGTGCCGTGTCGGCAGAGCCGTGAGCGGCTCGGGTCCTGAGAAGGCCCGGGCACGAGGGGCGGGCGTCCTGGTGAGGGCGCCCGCCCTTCGTCATGTCGTCATGCGCGGTCGAGGGTGCGGGATCGTCATGTCGTCATGTGCAGTCGAGGGTGCGGGACTCCGGCAGGGAGGCGGTGAGCCGGGACCGCGCCGGGGCGATCCGCTCCTCGCCGACCAGCACCGTGTCGGGGAAGGCGTTGTTCCTCGGGATGCCGACGAGCACCGGGTCGCCGGTGCGCAGCGGCGGCACCTCGGCGGTGCGGACGGGGAAGGAGAGTTCCCCGGTCCGCCCGTCCTCCGTCTTGTACAGGGCCCTCACCCTCAGCGTGACCCGCTCGACCCCGCCGGACGCCGCCGGCCGCACCGCGGAGACGGTGCCCTCGGCGACCGTGCGGGCGCAGGCCAGATACCGGGGGCTGCCGAAGCGGACACCGCCGCCGCTCTCGCTGGGCGCGCTGTCGGCTGCGGAGCTGCCCCCGGCGTCGTCGCTCGACACGCCGGCCTGCGTCGCGAGCCAGCTCATCGAGACGACGACGGTGGCGGCAGCGGCGGCAGCCAGGGCGCCGAGGGCGACCTTCAGGGGGCGGCGCGTGCGGCGCCCGGCGAGCGGCGTGACGGCCGGGCGTCCGGCAGGGGCGGCACCGGCGCCGCCGGCCAGCGCGTCCCCGATCACCACCAGCTGTTCCCGGAGCGCGGCGACATCGGCGGCGGCCGCGCCGTGCTCGTCCCGGACGGACGGGTCGCGCAGGGCATCCGGGGGCAGCGGCTCGCCCAGGATCGCGGCCATCAGGGCGTCCTTGCCGTCGGGGCGGGCGTTCCCCGGCTCCCCGTGCCCGGTGTTCCCGGTGTTCCGGGTGTTCCCTGTGTTCTCGCTGTTCCCGGTGTTCCCGGTGTTCCCGGTGTTCCCGGTGTTCCCGGTGTTCCCGGTGTTTCCGGTGTTTCCGTTGTTCTCGGCGGTCATGTCACACCACCTCGTCCTCGTGCAGGCGGGTGCGCAGGGCGCGGACCGCGGAGTGCAGCCTGCTCTTGACCGTGCCCTCCGGAACGCCGAGCTGTTCGGCGATGGAGCGGACCGGCAGATCGGCGTAGAAGCGCAGGACGACGACCTGACGCTGGGCGTCGGGCAGCTCGTCCAGGCCGCGGGCGACGGCGAGGGAGAGCAGGCTGGTCTCCTCGCCGGACGGCAGCTGGGTCGGGTGCAGCGCGGCGAGGCGTTCGCCGAGCCGCTCCTGGCGCCGGCGGGCGCGGTGCCAGTCCATGGCGAGGTTGGAGGCGACGACCGCCGCCCAGGCCGAGACGTCCCGGGGTGCCTCGCGGCCGCTCGCGGCGCGTTCCAGCAGCCGCAGGCGGACCTGCTGCACCCCGTCCGGCAGGTCCGCCTGCGGCACCCCGCCCAGGGCGAGCACCGCCCGCACCCGGCGTTCCTGTGCCGCGTCCAGCGGATCGTCGTCCGCGGCGGTACGCGCGCCTCGCCCGCGCCGGGTTCTTCCGCGCAGCACTGGCACCCCCCTCACGCTGTTTCTCCTACGACGCCGGGGCCACCCGGAACGTTCACGCCGGGCCCGGGATCCTCAGAGGCGTACGTCACACCTTTGTGTGGCCGGGGGCCGGGTGGGCAGGGGACCTTGCGGCCGATGCCCTCCGCGGGCTGAATTTCTGCAGCTCAGGCGGGTCGCAGCCGAAGGTCCGCAACCGCCGGCCGTCGCGCCGGTGTCCCGCTGTGCGAGCAGTGCGGGCAAAGAATTGGACAGCCGGGCCGTGGTCGGCCGCATGATGGAAGAGCCTCGGCCAGGCATCAGGTACACACCAGGACGCAAGTGAGGGAGTCGCCGTGAGGGTCGGAATCGTCGGAGCCACCGGTCAGGTGGGTACGGTCATGCGCAGGATCCTCGCGGAGCGGAACTTCCCGGTCACCGAGCTGCGCCTGTTCGCCTCGGCCCGTTCGGCGGGCACCGACCTGGACGGCGTGACGGTGGAGGACGCGTCCACCGCCGACTACACCGGCCTGGACATCGTGCTGTTCTCGGCGGGCGGCGCCACCTCGAAGGCGCTGGCCGAGAAGGTCGCCTCGCAGGGCGCGGTCGTGATCGACAACTCCTCCGCCTGGCGCCGGGACCCCGAGGTTCCCCTGGTGGTCTCCGAGGTGAACCCGCACGCGATCGCCCACCGCCCCAAGGGCATCATCGCCAACCCGAACTGCACCACCATGGCCGCGATGCCGGTGCTGCGTCCGCTGCACGCGGAGGCCGGCCTTCAGGCCCTGGTCGTCGCCACCTACCAGGCGGTGTCCGGCTCCGGCCTCGCGGGCGTCGCGGAGCTGCACGGCCAGACCCAGAAGGTGGTCGCCGAGGCCGACAAGCTCACCCACGACGGCGAAGCGGTCGACTTCCCCGAGCCGAACGTCTACAAGCGCACCATCGCCTTCAATGTGCTGCCCTTCGCCGGCAACCTCGTCGACGACGGTCTGAACGAGACCGACGAGGAGCAGAAGCTGCGCAACGAGTCCCGCAAGATCCTGGAGATCCCGGACCTGAAGGTCTCCGGCACCTGTGTCCGCGTCCCGGTGTTCTCCGGCCACTCGCTGCAGGTCAACGCCCGGTTCGCCCGCCCGATCAGCCCGGAGCGCGCGACCGAGCTGCTGGCCGACGCCCCCGGCGTCGAGCTGTCGGACATCCCGACCCCGCTGCAGGCGGCCGGCAAGGACCCGTCGTACGTCGGCCGCATCCGCCGCGACGAGACGGTCGAGAACGGCCTGGCCCTGTTCATCTCCAACGACAACCTGCGCAAGGGCGCCGCGCTGAACGCGGTGCAGATCGCGGAGCTGGTGGCGGCCGAGCTGCAGAAGTAGCCCAGGAGCTCCTCGACAGCCCCAGGAGTCCTCGAAGGGGCGCCCGGCGGACGACCGGGCGCCCCTTTCGTATGCCTGTTCATACGCCGTATGCCCGGTCGTGTCCCGTGTGCTCGGTCGTGTCCCGTGTGCTCGGTCGTGTCCCGTGTGCCCGGTCGTATCCCGTGTGCCCGGTCGCGTTTCGGGTACCCGTCGTGTTTCGTGTACCCGGTCGGGCCCGCGCACGGCGCACGCGGGCGCACGCGGACCCCCGTACTCCCCCGTACTCCCCCGTACTCCCCCGTCCGATGCAGGGGTATCCCCATGGTCCGGCTCCGTCGTCGCTGAACAGCGGGGATGCGTGGAAGGATGACCCGACGCACTTCATGACGAGGAGATGACCGCGTGCCTGGCACAAACCTGACTCGCGAAGAGGCGCAGCAGCGGGCGAAGCTGCTGACCGTTGACTCGTACGAGATCGACCTGGATCTCTCCGGCGCGCAAGAGGGAGGGACCTACCGGTCCGTGACCACGGTGCGCTTCGACGTCGCCGAGGACGGCGCGGAGTCCTTCATCGACCTGGTGGCACCCACCGTGCACGAGGTGACCCTGAACGGGGACCCTCTCGACCCCGACGAGGTCTTCAAGGACTCCCGCATCGCCCTGCCCGGCCTGCTCAAGGGCCGCAATGTGCTGCGGGTGAGCGCGGACTGCGCCTACACCAACACCGGCGAGGGCCTGCACCGCTTCGTCGACCCGGTCGACGACCAGGCCTACCTCTACACGCAGTTCGAGGTGCCGGACGCCCGCCGGGTGTTCGCGAGCTTCGAGCAGCCCGACCTGAAGGCGACCTTCCAGTTCACCGTGAAGGCGCCGGAGGGCTGGACCGTCATCTCCAACTCGCCCACGCCCGAGCCGGAGAACAACGTCTGGGTCTTCGAGCCGACGCCGCGCATCTCCACGTACATCACGGCCCTGATCGCCGGCCCGTACCACTCCGTGCACAGCGTGTACGAGAAGGACGGGCAGAGCGTGCCGCTCGGCATCTACTGCCGGCCGTCGCTCGCCGAGTACCTGGACGCGGACGCGATCTTCGAGGTGACCCGGCAGGGCTTCGACTGGTTCCAGGAGAAGTTCGACTACGCCTACCCGTTCAAGAAGTACGACCAGCTGTTCGTGCCGGAGTTCAACGCGGGCGCGATGGAGAACGCGGGCGCGGTGACCATCCGCGACCAGTACGTCTTCCGCTCCAAGGTGACGGACGCGGCGTACGAGGTGCGGGCGGAGACCATCCTGCACGAGCTGGCCCACATGTGGTTCGGCGACCTGGTCACCATGGAGTGGTGGAACGACCTGTGGCTCAACGAGTCGTTCGCCACCTACACCTCGATCGCCTGCCAGGCAGCGGCGCCGGGCTCGCGCTGGCCGCACTCGTGGACGACGTTCGCCAACTCGATGAAGACCTGGGCCTACCGCCAGGACCAGCTGCCGTCCACGCACCCGATCATGGCGGACATCCGCGACCTGGACGACGTCCTGGTCAACTTCGACGGCATCACCTACGCCAAGGGCGCCAGCGTGCTCAAGCAGCTCGTGGCGTACGTCGGTGAGGACGAGTTCTTCCGCGGTGTGCAGGCCTACTTCAAGCGCCACGCCTACGGCAACACCCGCCTGTCCGACCTGCTGGGCGCGCTGGAGGAGACCTCCGGACGCGATCTGAGGACCTGGTCGAAGAAGTGGCTGGAGACGGCCGGCATCAACGTCCTGCGCCCGGAGATCGAGACCGACGACCAGGGCGTGATCACCTCCTTCGCCGTCCGCCAGGAGGCCCCGGCGCTGCCCGCCGGCGCCAAGGGCGAGCCCGTGCTGCGCCCGCACCGCATCGCGATCGGCCTGTACGACCTGGACGGCGACGGCCGCCTGGTGCGCGGCGAGCGCGTGGAGCTGGACGTCGACGGCGACCTCACGGCCGTGCCGCAGCTCGTGGGCAAGCCCCGCCCGGCGGTCGTACTGCTCAACGACGACGACCTCTCGTACGCCAAGGTCCGCCTGGACGAGCAGTCGCTGGCCACCGTCACCGAGCATCTCGGCGACTTCGCGGAGTCGCTGCCGCGCGCCCTGTGCTGGGCCTCCGCCTGGGACATGACCCGGGACGCCGAGATGCCCGCCCGGGACTACCTCTCACTCGTGCTGTCCGGCATCGGCAAGGAGTCGGACATCGGTGTCGTGCAGTCCCTGCACCGCCAGGTGAAGCTGGCCATCGACCTGTACGCCGACCCGGCCGCCCGCGAGGCCCTGCTGGCCCGCTGGACCGACGCGACGCTGGCGCACCTGCGCTCCGCCGAGCCGGGCAGCGACCACCAGCTGGCCTGGGCGCGGGCGTTCGCCGCGACCGCGCGCACCCCCGAGCAGCTGGACCTGCTGGAGGGCCTGCTCAGCGGCGAGCAGACCATCGAGGGCCTGACCGTGGACACGGAGCTGCGCTGGGCCTTCGTGCAGCGGCTGGCGGCAGTGGGCCGCTTCGACGAGGCGGACATCGCGGCC
Source organism: Streptomyces thermospinosisporus (assembly GCF_039526425.1). Taxonomy (NCBI): domain Bacteria; kingdom Bacillati; phylum Actinomycetota; class Actinomycetes; order Kitasatosporales; family Streptomycetaceae; genus Streptomyces; species Streptomyces thermospinosisporus. Next base: position 22,870 of record NZ_BAAAIZ010000007.1, on the reverse strand, counting down.
GAGTACGAGCGCGACAAGACCGCGGCGGGCGAACGCCACGCGGCGACCGCCCGCGCGGCCCGCCCGACCGAGGAGGCCAAGGCGGAGGCGTGGGCGTCGGTCGTGGAGTCCGACAAGCTGCCGAACGCCGTGCAGGAGGCGGTCATCAACGGCTTCGTCCAGACCGACCAGCGCGAGCTGCTCGCCCCGTACGCCGACCGCTACTTCGAGGTGGTCAAGGACATCTGGGACACCCGCTCGCACGAGATCGCCCAGCAGATCGTGGTCGGCCTCTACCCGTCCATCCAGGTCACCCGCGAGACCCTGGACAAGACCGACGCCTGGCTCTCCTCTGCCGACCCGAGCCCGGCCCTGCGCCGCCTGGTCTCCGAGTCCCGCGCAGGCATCGAACGAGCCCTCCGCGCCCAGGCCGCGGACGCGGCGGCGGGCAAGTAGCGGTTACCAGCTCCACAGCAGTCGGGGCGCCCGGTGTGATGCCGGGCGCCCCGGGTAATTTCGTGCGCGTCGTTGACGCGTCATACCCCGCAGGATGCGGTGAGCAGCTGGTGACCTTCGAGCTCCCAGGCAGGGGAGCCGCCTGGACACGAGTGGTCACAGCACTTGGCACACGCGCCTGCGCGGGGTCTCCTCCGGATGGAGCTCGCCGGCCGCCACGTAGCGGCCGTTGCTTCCTCCGTCTGCAGGTCCACGGCTTCGGCAGAGGTACGGAAGTCGAAGTGCTGGTGGTCCGGCTCGAGCTTGCTCGGGTTGGCTGGAATGTCGTGAGCATCGATGTGTACCGGCAGATGCCCGACCGGCACGGCAGAGGACGCCGGAATACCCGTCTCCTCAGCCAGTTCCCGTTGCGCCGCAGCAAGGAGGCTCGTGTCCTCCGCCTCGATATGACCCCCTGGTAGCAGCCACCGGTCAAGGGCTCGGTGATGGATGTGGAGTACTCGCCCCGTGACGGCGAGGATGCCCAGCGCGGAGGAACGCGAGATCCTGCGCCTGGAAGAGGACCATCCGGTCCTCCGGCTGAGCCGGGTGACCTTCGACAGCGACGACCGGCCCTTTCAGGTCGACATCATGGTGATGCCGGCGCATCGGCAGCGTCTGCACTACGAGATCCAGATCGGATGACTGTGCCCACTTCCTCCCCGACCGGCTCGCCGGACCGGCGGTCGCTCCATGAGCGCATTGCTGCCGACCTCCGGGACGAGATCATGAGCGGCGACCTCGCGCCGGGTGCCAGCCTTCCCTCCACGGCGCAGCTGAAAGAGCGCTTCAACGCCTCGAACGCAACCATCCAGAAGGCCCTGCAGATCCTCAAGGACGAACGCCTTGTGGTGGGCCGCGCGGGAGCCGCCGTCACGGTTCGTGAGCATCGGCAGCGGACGGTACGCCCGGCCGCGTACATGGCCCCGGCTGCACCCGGGAAGCCGTACCGGTGGCTGACCGAGGCCAGGAAGCCCGGCTCCAGGGCGCACAGCACGCTGCTCGACGTCGCCGAGCTGCGGCCACCGGCTGATGTCGCCGCCGCGCTGGGCCTCACCGGCTCGGAGACCGCGGTCCTACGTCACCAGATCCTGTCCATCGATGACGAGCCGGTCGAACTGGTCAAGTCGTACTACCCCTTGTCCATCGCCCGAGGCACCCCCATCACCGCCAAGCGGAACATCAAGGGCGGCACGCCTGCACTCCTGAACCAACTCGGCTTCCCGCCACGCCTGAGTGTCGACCGGGTATCGGCCAGGGTCCCCACCCAGGAGCAGTACCAGGCCCTCAACCTCCCCAGCGACCTGCCGGTCCTCCGCACCTTGCGAGTGGTCTACAGCGACAACGAACGCCCCGTGGAGGCCGCGGTCATGGTCAAGGCAGGTCACCTCTATGAACTGCAGTACGAGTTCACGCCCGACTGAGGACGTGGTGGTCCCACTGGCGCCCGGTCGATCACTTCGCGTCCATCGGCACTTCTCGCTCCGCTCGTTCAGCTGAGCTGAAGAATGTGGGGTCGGGAGCAGGCACCCGCCGAGGCACGAGCTGTCCCGCCACCGTCGCGCCGAGAGCCAGGGCCATGCCCGCCTACCAAGTGAGCAGGCCGGGCAGCTGGCCGATCTGCTCAGGGAGCTGCTGCTCGCCAACGAGCGGTAAGCGCGCAGTCGGCTGGTGAACGCGCCGAGGGCGCCGCCTCCGCCGGAATCGGCTGGAAGCGGCGCCCTCGGTGAAGCCGGAAGCGGCGCCCGCGGTGAAGGTGCGCGGTGTGGAACGTGCGGCGCCGGTCAGGCCTTGGCGTCGGCCTTGGTCTTGATGTTGCGGCTGGTCACCCTGTGCTCCTCCTTGGAGCGGTCGAGGACCATCACCAGGCCGGCGATCACCGCGAACAGGACGATCGGAAGCGCGACGAAGAGGCCCAGCGTCTCGATGACGCTCAGGCCGGGGCCGGGGTCGTCACCGTCGTCGCGGGTGATCGCGAGCGCGGGGGACGACATGAGCAGCATCATCAGCGTCGTACCGGCTGCCAGGGCGCCGGCGCGCAGGGCGTTCTTCTTGTCCACGCTGCACAAGGTAGCGAACGCCGGTGAGGGCCGCGCGCCCGGGGTGCCGTACGAGGCCTTCCCGCAGGTGGGGGCCGGGCCCGGACGGTGCCGGTTCGCGAGCCTCGGTATCAGCGCGCCTGCCGGCCCCCACGTCAGGCCGCCCTGCCGGCCTCCGCATCGGCGCCCGTGCCGGCCCCCACATCGGCGTGCGTGCCGGCCCTCGCATCAACGCGCGTGCGACCTCGGCATCAGCGCGCGTGCGACCTCGGCGTCAGCGCGCGTCCCTGAGCACCTCCAGCAGCGCGTGCAGCCGCGGGGACTCCGCCAGGTCCTCCAGCGTCACCGGGCGGCCCTCGGCGTCGGCGATCGGCAGCCGCCAGTTGGGGTACTGGTCCCAGGTGCCGGGGAGGTTCTGCGGGCGGCGGTCGCCGACGGTGTCGGGCAGCCAGACGCCGATCAGGCGGGCGGGGGTGTGCAGCAGATAGCGGTGGACGGCCTGGATCTCGGCCTCCTCCGAGCGCCTGTCGCCCCCGCCGCCGGAGCCCTGCAGCATGCCGAGCCGGGACAGCAGTTCCAGCCACTCCGCGGTGTCGGAGGCGGCCTCCGCGCGCTCCTCGGTGAGCGGGCGGGTGAGCAGGCCGAGACGGTCGCGCAGGTCGACGTGCTCGCCGGTGAGGCGGGCGGCGGTGGGCGGCAGGTCGTGGGTGGTGGCGGTGGCCAGGCAGTCGGCGCGCCAGGCGTCCGGCGGCAGGGGGCGCCCGTCGCCCTCCCAGTCGCGTTCGAACCACAGCACCGACGTGCCGTACACCCCGCGCTCGCGCAGCGCCTCGCGCACGCCCGGCTCGACCGTGCCGAGATCCTCGCCGATCACCATGGCCCCGGCGCGGGAGGCCTCCAGGACCAGGGAGGCGAGCATGGCCTCGGCGTCGTAGCGGACGTAGGTGCCCTCGGTGGGCGGGTGGCCGTGGGGCACCCACCAGAGCCGGAACAGGCCCATGACGTGGTCGATGCGCAGCGCGCCGGCGTACCGGAAGAGGGCCCTCAGCAGATCGCGGAAGGGTGCGTAGCCGGACTCGGCGAGCCGGTCGGGGCGCCACGGGGGCAGGCCCCAGTCCTGGCCGCGTGCGTTGAAGGCGTCCGGGGGTGCCCCGATGGACATGCCGGCGGCGAAGTACTCCTGCTGCGCCCAGGCGTCGGCGCCGCCCGGGTGCACGCCGACGGCGAGGTCGTGCACGATGCCGAGCGGCATCCCGGCCTCGCGGGCGGTGCGCTGGGCCGCGGCGAGCTGGGTGTCGGTGAGCCAGGCCAGACGGCAGTGGAAGTCGACCCGGTCCATCAGCTCGCGGCGGGCGCGGGCGGTCTCCGGCGAGCGCGGGTCGCGCAGTCCGGCGGGCCAGCGGTGCCAGTCGGGGCCGTGCACCTCGGCGAGCGCGCACCAGGTGGCGTGGTCCTCCAGGGCGGTGCCCTGCTCGGCGAGGAAGTCGCAGTAGGCGGCGCGCCGGCCGGGCCCGAGCGGTACCTGGTGCACCAGCTCCAGGGCCTCGCGCTTCAGCTCCCAGACGGCGTCCCGGTCGATCAGCTCGCCCTGCTCCAGCACCGCCGCGCGCAGCCGCCCGGCCCGCCGGCGCAGGGACCGTACGCGGTCGTCGTCGGTGACGTGAGCGAACTCCGGGATGTCCTCGATCCGCAGGTGCACGGGGTCGGGGAAGCGGCGGGAGGAGGGCCGGTAGGGGGAGGGGTCGGTCGGGGAGCCGGGTACGGCCGCGTGCAGCGGGTTGACCTGGATGAATCCGGCGCCGAGGCTGCGTCCGGCCCAGGCGGCCAGCTCGCCGAGGTCGCTGAGGTCGCCCATGCCCCAGGAGCGGCGGGACAGCAGCGAGTAGAGCTGGACGAGCAGGCCGTAGGAGCGGGTGGCGGGGGCCGGCAGCCGGGGCGGGGCGACGATCAGGTGGGCCTGCGCGGTGCGGCCGTCGGGGGCGGTGGCGGTCACCTGGTGGACGCCGGGCGGGAGCCCTTCGGCGGAGGTGCGGGGCTCGCCCTGCTCGGTGCGGATGCTCAGCCGGGTGCCCTCGGGGAGCGCGGTCAGCGTGGCCGGGACCGTGTCGCCCCAGCCGGTGATGGTGGGCGGCAGCAGCCGGCCGGCCAGCTCCCGCTCGCGGTCGGCGAGCGCGGCGCGCACCGCCTCGGGGGTGCTCGCGTCCACGCCGAGGGCGGCGAGGGCGAGGGTGACGGCGGTGGCCGAGGCGTCGACCGCACGGTCCGGGGTGGGACGGTAGGAGGTGGCGACGCCGTGCAGCGCGGCGAGCCGGGAGAGGTCCTCGGAGCAGGGCTCGGCCGGCGCGGTCACTAGGGCTCCGGGCGGTACTGGGCCGGGAAGGCGTCGTCGAATCCGGTGGACTGGGACGGGAAGGCGGACGGGAAGACGTCGTCGAATCCGGTGGACTGGGACGGGAAGGCGTCGAGGCCGGAGGGGTCGGTGTCCGTCTCGGTGTCCGTGAAGGCGTCGGACTCGCTGGTCAGCGGGGCGGCGTCGGCGAGCGGGGGCTCGCTGGTGAGGGGTTCGGCGTCGGGCAGCGGGGGCTCGCTGGTCAGGGGGACCTCGGTGCAGGGGCCTTCGGCGCTGAAGACGCAGGCGTGCAGTCCCTCGGCCTCTGCGGACCCGTGGGGGCCCTCGGGTGCGGCGGAGGTGTGCTCCGCCGAGGGTTTGGACAGGGCGGGGGACGGGACGTATGCGGCTGCAGCCACGGATGGCCTCCTCGTCGGGCGCGGCCGTGCCCCAGGGCTCGGCACGGGCCGTGCGTAGTCTTCGGCACGGATGTGCGGGTGTGTCCGGTCAGGTCGTGCGGGCTATCCCGCAGCCCTACCCAGAGGGCGCGAGACCAGACGCACAAACCCGTCCAACGTGGTCCTGCTCACATTCTGTTCCCGTTCACTCGCCCCGCATGCGGACAGATCGGGCACACCGGCCGCCCTCGTTGACACGTTCACCGCAAGGGTGGTGGGCTCGAACCGCCTGTCGAGCGACCGGGAGGAGCCTGTGCAGCCACGGCGTGGGAAGAGGGCGGCGGTCCTCGCGCTCGCCGTCGTCGCCGGAACCCTGGGCCTCGCGCCCGACGTGTCCGCCGCCCCGGCGGACGCCCCCGAGGCGGAGCCGCGTCACGCCTCCGAGGCGGCCGAGGCCGCCGAGGTGTCCGTCTGGCCGCGCCCGCACTCCCTGCGCACGGGCGGGGATCCGGTCGCGGTGACCGACGAGGTGGCCCTGCGCGTCGACGGGACGACCGACCCGTACGCCCTGGACGCGCTGCGCGCCCTGCTGCGGCAGGCGGGCGCGCGCCGGATCGCCGAGCCCGGCGCATCGGTGCCCAAGGGGGCGCTGGTGGTGCGGGTGGGCGCGGAACGCCCCGGCGGCGACCCTCGTCACGCCCTCCCCTCCGGCGGCTACACCCTGACCGTCGGCCGCGACGGCATCTCGCTCACCGGGGCGGGCCCGGACGGCCAGTTCCACGCGGTGCAGACCCTGCGTCAGCTGCTCCGCCCGGACGGACACTTCGACGCCGCCATCGTCCGGGACTGGCCCGCCACCGCGGTGCGGGGCGTCACCGAGGGCTTCTACGGCACCCCGTGGACGCACCGGCAGCGGCTGGCCCAGCTCGACTTCCTGGGCCGCACCAAGCAGAACCGCTACCTGTACGCGCCCGGCCACGACCCCTACCGGCAGGCCCGCTGGCGCGAGCCCTACCCGCACCAACGGCGGGCGCAGTTCCGGGAGCTGGCCGAACGTGCCCGCCGCAACCACGTCACCCTCGGCTGGGCGGTCTCCCCCGGCCAGGCGATGTGCTTCGCCTCCGACGACGACCTGCGTGCGCTGACCCGCAAGCTGGACGCCATGTGGGCGCTGGGCTTCCGCGCCTTCCAGCTGCAGTTCCAGGACGTCAGCTACAGCGAGTGGCACTGCGGCGCCGACGCCGGCCGCTTCGGCTCCGGCCCCGGGGCCGCCGCCCGTGCTCAGGCCCATGTGGCCAACGCGGTGGCCCGCCATCTGGCGGAACGTCACCCCGGGGGCGCCGCCCTGTCGGTGATGCCGACCGAGTACTACGAGGACGGGTCCACCCCCTACCGGCGGGCGCTGGCCGAGGCGCTGGATCCGCGGGTGGAGGTGGCGTGGACCGGGGTCGGGGTGGTGCCGCGCACCATCACCGGCGGCGAACTCGCCGAGGCCCGCGAGGTGTTCGGGCACCCGCTGGTGACCATGGACAACTACCCGGTCAACGACTACGAGCCGGGCCGCATCTTCCTGGGCCCCTACCAGGGCCGCGAACCGGCCGTCGCCTCCGGCTCGGCCGCCCTGCTCGCCAACGCCATGGAGCAGCCGGAGACGTCCCGCATCCCCCTGTTCACCAGCGCCGACTTCGCCTGGAACCCGCGCGGCTACCGCCCCGAGGAGTCCTGGCGCGCCGCGATCGCCGACCTGGCCGGCGGGGACGCCGGACGCGAGCGGGCGCTGCGGGCCCTGGCGGGCAACACGGCGTCCTCGGTGCTCGGCGGCGAGGAGTCGGCGTATCTGCGCCCGGCGATGCGGGCGTTCTGGCAGGCCCGCACCTCGGCGGGCGGCGACCGGGGCCGCTCCGCGTCCGGCGCGGAGGCGCGGCTGCGCTCGGCCTTCCGCGTGCTGCGGGAGCTGCCCCGCAGCCTGGACGGGACCGGGGTCGGTGAAGAAGCCGCCCCGTGGGCCGAGCAGTTGCGGCGGTACGGGGACGCCGGGCTCACGGCGCTGGACATGCTCCGCGCGCAGGACTCCGGCGACGCGGCCGGCGCCTGGGCGGCGTATCAGAGGCTCGGCAGCCGGCGGGAGCGGCTGGAGTCGGCACGGGTCACCGTCGGCGAGGGCGTGCTGGACGGCTTCCTCAGCCGGGCGCAGGAGACGTACCGGGAGTGGGCCGGTGTCGATCACGAGCCGCCCGCACCGTCCCGCGGCGCCTCCGACGACCGTGAGCTGCGGCTCCCCCGCACGCGTTCGCTGTCCGCCGTGACGGTGCTCGCCGAGCCCGGCACCGAGGGGACGGTCGAGGTGCGCGTGCCCGGCGCGGGCTGGCGCCGGGTGGGGGCGCTGGATGCCTCCGGTGCGACCGAGCTGCGGACGGACGAGCGGGCGGACGGCGTACGGGTCACCGGCGCCGACGGGACCCGCGTGCGTCACCTGGTCCCCTGGTTCGAGGACGCGCCCACCGCCTCCCTCGACCTGTCCGGCGGCGGC
>NZ_BAAAIZ010000007.1:12542-15024 GCF_039526425.1 Streptomyces thermospinosisporus | reverse complement strand
CGGCCGGCACCTACTGCGACGTGCAGAGCAACAAGCAGGTGGCGGTGGACGGTTCGGGCCGGCTGACGGCCACCCTCGGCTCCCGCCGCCCCGCCGGGGTGCGCGACCGGCTGACCGTCGAGGCGCCCGAGGGCATCCGGGTCCGCGTGCCCAAGGGCGAGGTGGGCGTGCCGCGCGGCACCTCGGTACGGGTGCCGGTCGAGGTGGCCGTGGAGCGGGGCACGCCGGCCGGGCGGTACGAGGTGCGGCTCGGATTCGGCGGGGTGCGGCGCACGCTGACCGTGCACGCCGTCCCGCGCACCGCGGGCCCCGACCTGGCCCGTACCGGCCGGGCGAGCTCCTCGGCGGACGAGACGCCCGACTTTCCCGCGGCGGCGGCGAACGACGGGGATCCCAGGACGCGCTGGTCGTCCCCGGCCGAGGACGGCGCCTGGTGGCAGGTGGACCTGGGCCGTCCGGTGCGGCTGGGCCGCGTCGAGCTGCGCTGGCAGGACGCGTATCCGTCGGTCTACCGCGTGGACGTCTCGGCGGACGGCCGCACCTGGCGCACGGCGGTCCGCGTGAAGGACGGCCGCGGCGGCCACGAGACGCTCCGCATGGACGAACGCGAGGTGCGCTTCGTACGCGTCCAGGGCGAGCGGCGGGCCACGCAGTACGGGTACTCGCTGTGGTCGGTGGAGGCATTCGCCGTGGCGGACAGAGCGGCGGACAGAGTGGCCGACAGAGTGGCGGACTGAGCCGCGGTCCGAGCGGGCAGGCCGCCAGGATTCATTGCCCTCGACGGAATCCCCACTCACCTCTTCACCGATCACTATTCACTCAGTACATGTACTCAGTGCATACTGATCTCCATGAGCACCCGCCACATCCTGCTGGGACTGCTCGCCTCGGGGCCGAGCCATGGCTACGACCTGAAGCGACGCCACGACGAACGCTTTCCCCAGGCCCGTCCGCTGGCCTACGGGCAGGTGTACACGACCCTGCAGCGCCTGGTCCGTGACGGCCTCGCCGAGATCGAGGGCACCGACGCGGACGGCGGCCCCGAGCGGACCATGTACCGCTCCACGGAGGAAGGGGCACGCGAACTGGCCCGCTGGGCCGGGGAGATCACCCCGCCCGCCCCCTTCGTGGCCAACGAGATCTTCGCCAAGGTCGTGCTGTCCATCCTGTCCGGCGGCGACCCTGCCGCCTATCTGCGCGCGCAGCGGGCCGCACACATGGCGCGGATGCGGGAGCTGACCGCGCTGAAGTCGGCCAAGGGCGCGGACCTGGCGACCGTGCTCTCGGCGGACTACGCCCTCAACCACCTCGACGCCGACCTCCGCTGGATGAACACCACGGCGGCCCGGCTCGCCTCTCTGACCGCGGAGGTCGACACAGCATGAGCAACCCAGTGCCGCTCCTGGCGGCCCGTGACCTCGTCAAGGTACGGCAGGACCCAGGCCCTGCGCGGCGCCTCCCTCGAGCTGCGGGCCGGTGAGATCCTCGCCGTCACCGGGGCGAGCGGCAGCGGCAAGTCGACGCTGCTGCACTGCCTCGCCGGGATCGTCCGCCCCGACTCCGGCTCGGTCACGTATGCCGGGGAGCGGCTCGACCGGCTCCCCGAGAAGCGGCTGAGCGAGCTGCGGCGGACCGAGTTCGGGGTGGTCTTCCAGTTCGGCCAGCTGATACCGGAGCTGACGGCGCTCGACAACGTGGCGCTGCCGCTGATGCTGGCGGGCACCGGCCGCCGGGCGGCGCAGGCCGCTGCCGGCGAGTGGCTGGAGCGGTTCGGGGTGCGCGGGCAGGAGCAGCTCAGGCCCGGTGAGATGAGCGGTGTGATGGGAGCGATCCTCGCGGTCGGCGCCGGCGCGGTGTGGCTCTCCGGGGCCACGGCGAGGCTGACCGGGCGGCTGCTGGCCTGCCGGGCCCGGTCGGCGGCCGTGCTGATCGCGGCGGGACGGCTGCGCGACGACCCGTGGGCGGCGGCACGGACGCACGCCGCGGTGCTGCTGGTGACGGTCGTGGGCACCGGTTTCGTGGGTCTGCGGCAATGGATGCTCGAGGTGCTGGACTCGCAGCGGCAGCTGGCGGAGGGCCGCTCCTTCTACACCACCGGCCTCGACCTCACGGCCGCCGCCCTGGTGGTCGCGCTGGCGATCACCCTGTCCGGTCTCGCGGTCGGCACGGCCGAGTCCCTGGCCACGCGGCGGCGGGGCCTGGCCGCACAAACCGCCGCGGGCGTGCCGCGCTCCGTGCTGGGCAGGGCGCTGCTCCTTGAGACGGCGCTGCCGCTGGCCCCGGCCCTGCTGCTCGCGGGGGCCGGAGGAGCGGTCATCGGCTTCGGGTACGCCGTGCTGGCCGAGGGCGGCGGCTGGTCCCTGCCGTGGGTGTCGCTGCTGGTCCCCTTCGCCGTCTACGCGACCTGCCTCCTGGCCGCCACGACCGCTCTGCCCCTGCTGCGCCGCACCGTCCGCCCCGCGGAACTGCGCTACGCCTGACG
>NZ_BAAAIZ010000007.1:0-12509 GCF_039526425.1 Streptomyces thermospinosisporus | reverse complement strand
GGGGAACGGGGGTCTCCCGGGGCCGGCCGCCAGGACCGGTCGCCGCCGGGCGGGACGCACGGCCGACTCGGCGGGACACACGAAGGCCCGGATCGTCAGGCGGAGATGCCGTCGATCCGGGCCAGGACGTCGTCCGCGCCGTACGGCTGCAAGTAGGGCAGCCAGCGCGGGTCCCTATGGCCCGTGCCGATGATGCGCCAGGCCAGACCGGTGGGCGGGGCCGGCTTGTGGCGCAGGCGCCAGCCGAGTTCGCGCAGATGCCGGTCGGCCTTCACGTGGTTGCAGCGGCGGCAGGAGGCCACCACGTTGTCCCAGACGTGCTTGCCCCCACGACTGCGCGGGATGACGTGGTCGACGCTGGTTGCGACGCCACCGCAGTACATGCACCGGCCCCCGTCACGGGCGAACAGCGCCCGCCGCGTCAGAGGAACGGGCCCCCGGTAGGGAACACGCACGAAACGCTTGAGCCGGACCACGCTGGGTGCGGGGACGGTGACGGTTGCGCTGTGCAGATAGGCGCCGGACTCCTCGAGGCAGACGGCCTTGTTCTCGAGGACGAGCACGAGCGCGCGGCGGAGCGGTACGACGCCGAGTGGCTCGTACGACGCGTTGAGGACCAGGACATGCGGCACGGATGCCTCCTTGTACGCCGGCGGCGCGTGGCTCGCGCCGGGACGATTTCGTAGTCAGTTTCCTCTCATGCCAGGTGAACGCGCCACCATGTCCCGGTAACGGGCTGGGAGTGTTTTCGACCACACAGGAGTGTCTTCCCCCGGACCATGGCCGGTTCAAGCGCAGGTGAGGGCCATTACTTCTTCACCGAGGCTGCGGGGTCCTCCACAATGCCCCGATAGTGTGGTGGTTCTGCCGTACCGGTGACCCTTTCGTAATCGGCATGACCTTGCCGAACTGATGTGACCGTGGCTATCGCACCGGGGGCAGAACGTGCACCTGGAGGTACCTGCCGTGTCCTTGCCCGTTGCGGACGTCGCCCTGGCGGCCGTGAGTCCCTCGCCGACCCCCTCGGAGACCGAGACACCGACCGTGCCCTCGCTCCGGGACGCCCAGGAGAGCGCCACCAACGCCGCCGGCTGGGTGGAGCAGAACTGGTCGACGTGGCTGGCGATCGGTCTGCGGGTGCTGCTGATCGTGGTGATCGCCGTGGTGCTGCGGGTGGTGGTGCGCAGAGCCATCACCAAGCTGATCGAGCGGATGGCCCGTACCGGCGAGGCGGTGGACGGCTCCGGTCTCGGCGGGCTGCTGGTCAACGCCGAGCGGCGCCGCCAGCGCTCGGCGGCGATCGGCTCGGTACTGCGCTCGGTCGCGTCCTTCCTGATCATGGGCACGGCCGCGCTGATGGTGCTGGGCACCTTCCAGATCAACCTCGCCCCGCTGCTGGCCTCCGCCGGTGTGGCCGGTGTGGCCATCGGTTTCGGCGCCCGCAACCTGGTGACGGACTTCCTCTCCGGCGTCTTCATGATCCTGGAGGACCAGTACGGCGTCGGCGACACCATCGACGCGGGCGTGGCCTCCGGCGAGGTCATCGAGGTCGGGCTGCGGGTGACCAAGCTGCGCGGCGACAACGGTGAGATCTGGTACGTCCGCAACGGCGAGGTCAAGCGGATAGGCAACCTCTCCCAGGGCTGGGCGACCGCCAACGTCGACGTCACCGTCCGCTCCGACGAGGACCTGGACCGGGTGCAGGCCACCCTCGTCGAGGTCGCCGAGAAGATGAACAAGGAGGAGCCCTGGAACGAGCTCCTGTGGAGCCCGGTCGAGGTCCTCGGCCTGGACTCGGTGCTCCTTGACTCGATGGTGGTCCGCGTCTCGGCGAAGACCATGCCGGGCAAGTCCCTCTCCGTGGAGCGCGAGCTGCGCTGGCGTATCAAGCGGGCCTTCGACGCCGCCGGCATCCGCATCGTGGGCGGCGCCACGACCCCGGAGGACCCGGAGCCGGGCCCCGACCCGGCGGCCTCCGTCGCCCCGCCGTCGGCGTACGCCAGCTCGGTCTCCCCGCAGTCGGTCGCGGCGTCCCCGCTGACGCCGCCGAGCACCACGAAGTAGCCGATCCGGCACGCCGAAGGGCGGCACCCGGTGGTCACCGGGCGCCGCCCTTCTCGCGTCCCCGCGCTCTTCGCGCCCCTTCCCCCCTCCCATTTGACGCCCGTTCCCCGGCGGGCGTACGTTCCTGGCATCGATAGGAAACTTTCCTAACAGTGACTGGACGACCGCCACCGGCCGTTGAGAAGCTGGGCAGTCGACGAGAGGCAGGTGTCGCACCCCATGGCAGGAACCGCCGGCACGCCGGGCACCCCGCGCGTCCTGCGCGCCATGAACGACCGCGCGGCCCTGGACCTGCTGCTGGAGCACGGCCCGCTGTCCCGCACCCGGATCGGCAAGCTGACCGGCCTGTCCAAGCCCACCGCCTCCCAGCTCCTGGCCCGCCTGGAGGCGGCCGGGCTGGTGCTCGCCACCGGCACCACCGCCGGCCGGCCCGGCCCCGGCGCCCAGCTCTACGAGGTCAACCCGGCCGCCGGATACGCCGCCGGGCTCGATGTCACACCCGAGCGGATCCTGGCGGCCGTCGCCGACATCACCGGACGCACGGTCGGCCGGTACGAGCTGCCCACCCCCGGCCGCCGGCCCGCCGTCCCGGTCGTGCAGCAGGTCACCGACGCCCTGGACGGCGCGGTGAAGGAGGCGGGACTGTGCCGGTCGGACATCCACCGCCTGGTCATCGGCACCCCGGGCGCCTTCGACCCGAACACCGGGCGCCTGCGCTACGCCTCCCACCTGCCCGGCTGGCACTCCCCCACGCTGCTGGAGGAGCTGGCCGCCGCGCTGCCCATGCCGTTCGAGTACGAGAACGACGTCAACCTGGTCGCCGTCGCCGAGCAGCGGCTGGGCGCGGCCCGCGGCCACGACGACTTCGTCCTGCTGTGGAACCAGGAGGGCCTGGGCGCCGCCCTGGTCCTCGGCGGGCGGCTGCACCGGGGCTTCACCGGAGGCGCCGGCGAGGTCGGCTTCCTGCCGGTGCCGGGCACGCCCCTGGTCCGCCAGGTCACCAAGGCCAACAGCGGCGGCTTCCAGGAGCTGGCCGGCGCCCAGGCGGTCCCGAAGCTGGCCCGCGAGCTGGGCATCGGCGACATCCCCCAGGGCCACTACACCGAGGTGGCCGCCGCCCTGCTGGAGCGCGCCGCCGGGGCCGCGGAGCGGGACGAGCGCCACCGCGCCCTGCTGGCCACCTACGCGACCCGGGTCGCCACCGGGCTGGCCTCCCTCGTCTCCGTCCTCGACCCCGAACTCGTCGTCCTGAGCGGCACCGGCCTCACCTCCGGCGGCGAGACCCTGCGCGCCCTCGTCCAGGCCGAGCTGGAGGAACTGGCCGCCTCCCGCCCGCGGCTGGTCACCGGCGACGTCCGGGAGCACCCCGTCCTGCGCGGCGCCCTGGAGAGCGCCCTGGCCACGACCCGCGACGAAGTCTTCGACACCTCCCGCTGACACCCCCGCCCCTTCCCTGACTCGGCACCAACTCCCTCTCACTGATTCCGGCACCAACTCCCTCTCACTGACTCCGGCACCACCCTCCCTCCACCGCCCCACGGAGCCCCTCCCACCGCAGGAGCCCCTCTCACGCCCTACGGAGCCCTGTCATGCCCGGAACAAACCGAAAGCGGCGTTCACCCTGGCCGCGGTCACCTCCCTCGCCCTGCTGTCGGCCGCCTGCACCGGCCAGTCCGGCACCGGAGCCACCGACGACCCGAACGCCGAGACCACGATCACCTTCTGGCGCGGCTGGAGCGCCCCGCCGAGGTGAAGGCGGTCCAGGAGAACATCGACCGCTTCGAGAAGGCCCACCCCGACATCAAGGTGAAGGTCGTCGGCAACATCAACGACGACAAGCTCAACCAGGCCCTGCGTGCGGGCGGTTCCAAGGGCCCGGACGTGGTGTCCTCCTTCACCACCTCCAACATAGGCAAGTTCTGCTCCTCGGGCGCCTTCCTCGGCCTCGAGCCCTTCATCGAGAAGTCGAAGCTCGACCTGGATTCGGTACTACGGCTGACCTCCCGTCGGCGGCATTGGGCACCCGGCGTGGGTGCGGGCCGGGGGTGGGGTGCGCTGGCCCCGCTGAAGGGGTGCCTCCCCCACTCTCGGCTGCGCTCGAGCGGGGGCACCCCCATCGCCCACCCTCCCCCACTCCCGACTGCGCTCGAGCGGGGGACCCCCATCGCCCCAGCGGCACGACTGCCCGCAGCTACGCGGGCCCGGCTGCCGCAGCGGGGCGGCCGTGGTGCCCGCAGTGGGTGCAGTCGCGCGCGGCGCCCAGCCGAAGCGGGGCGTAGGCGTGGTGCACTCGCGCGCGGCGGGGAGGGGCCGGGGTGGTGGTGTCCGCCCGCAGCGGCCGGCGCGTCCGCGCCAGTACCCCGGTAGGAAGCCGATTTCGCGCCAGACCGAGGACGGATACCACCACCCCGGCCCCGACTCACCCACCCACCGCGGGCGCTACGCGCACCCCCACCGGAGCCGCAGTGGCGCCGCAGGCATGGCCACGCGAACCCCCACCGGCCCGCGGGCACAGTCGACGCGCAACCTCACCCAGCCGCAGCGGGAACCGAAACCGGGCCTGACGGCGTATTGGTGAGGAGGTGCAGATGTCAGTCCCAGCGGCAATACTTGCCGCGACAGATGACCATGGGGGAGGTCAAGTGACACTGACACAGACGCACAGCGCCGAGGCACCACCGGCCTCACCGGCCTCACCGGCGGAGCCGCACGCCCCCACCCCACGCCGCCGCACCGCCTTCGCGGAAGGCATCGACCACCTCCGCCACGCCGCCACCACCGAACCCGGCCGCCTCCGCATCATCGGCGCCCTCCTCGCCGCCCTGGTCCTCGGCTTCGGCGCCGTCACCGCCTGGCAGACCACCGAACGAGCCTCCGCCGCCGACGACGTTCTCACCAGCAGCCAGCCCCTCAGCTCCGACGCCGCCGACATCTACCGCTCCCTCGCCGACGCCAACACCGCAGCCTCCAGCGGTTTCCTGGCGGGCGGTCAGGAGACCGCCGAATCCCGCGCCCGCTACGAGAAGGGCATCCGCACCGCCGCCGGCAAACTCGTCACCGCCGCGGCCAGCGCCGACCCGGACTCCCCCTCCACCCCCACCATCACCAAGCTCAACCGCCTGCTCCCCGAGTACAAGGGCCTGGTCGAACGCGCCCGCACCTACAACCGCCAAGGCTTCCCGGTCGGCGGCGCCTACCTCCGCTACGCCAACGAGAAGATGCAGCAGGAGATGCTCCCGGCCGCCGAGGAGCTCTACACAAAGGAGAACCAGCGCCTGCAGTCCGACTACGGACGCGCAACCCCCTACCCCTGGCTCGCCATCGCCCTCGGCACCGCCGCCCTCACCGCCCTCGCCTGGGCCCAGCGCCGCAACTACCTGCGCACCAACCGCGTCCTCAACCACGGCCTGGTGGCCGCCACCGCCACCACCACCGCCGTCCTCCTCTGGCTCCTCGTCGGCCACACCGTCGCCCGCTCCGGCCTGAACGACTCGCACGACCACGGCGTCCGCTCCCTCACCGTCCTCAACGACGCCCGTATCGCCTCCCTCAAGGCCCGCGGCAACGAGAACCTGACCCTGGTGGCCCGCGGCGCGGAGACCCGGCAGGTCGGCGACGAGACCGTCGACGCGTACGACTACGACTTCGAACGCAACATGGACACCCTCGCCAAGGGTCTCACCCACGCCCGCCGGCTCGCCGACGACAGCACCGGCGAGAAGCCCGTGACCGCCGCGGTCGGCAACATGACCGAGTGGCACAAGCGCCACGACGCGGCCCGCAAGCAGGACGACAACGGCAACTACCAGCAGGCCCTGAACATGGTCATCGGCGCCAAGGGCACCACCGGCGAGTGCTTCGACAGCGTCGACGCCAACCTCGCCGCCGCCCTGAAGCACGAACAGCACGAGTTCAAGTCCGCGGCCACCGGCGGCCGCGACGCACTGACCGGCCTGCCCGTGGGCGCCGCCGTCCTCGCCGTCATCGGGGCACTGGGCGCGGTGCTCGGCATCGGCCGCCGGCTGTCGGAGTACCGGTGAGAGGGGGCGTGACGGGCATGCTGAACAAGGCACGACGGATGCGGGCCGGCCTGCGGGGCTGGGGCGGTGTGGGCGCGATGTTCACGGCCTGCGCCGTGGCCCTCCTCCTCGCACTCCTGCTCACCTGCACGGGCTCGGCGGTCCACGACACCCCCGACGCCGCCCCCGCGGCCGAAACCGGCGCGAACTCCGCACCCAACGCACCGAACACACCCAACACAGCACACGCACCCAACACAGCACACGCACCCGGCACAGCCGGCGCAGCCGACAAGGCGGAGGACTGCACCGCCCCCGAGAAGCAGACCCTGCCCCCCTCCGACGCCGACGGCCCCACCATCGAGGCGATCAAGAACCGCCCCGGCGAGAAGCGCAAACTCATCGTCGGCGTGGACCAGAACAGCTACCGCTGGGGCTACCGCGACCCCAACAGGCGCACCAGCGGCAACGGCGGCAACAACACCAGCCTCGAGGGCTTCGACATCGACCTGGTGCACCGCATCGCCGAGGACATCCTCGGCGACCCCGACGCCGTCCAGTTCAAGGCGATCCCCACGGCCCAGCGTATCCCCGCGATCAAGAGCGGCCGCGTCGACCTGGTGGTCCGCACCATGACGATCACCTGCGACCGCCTGAAGGACGTGGCCTTCTCCGCCCCGTACTTCAAGACCGGCCAGCAGGTCCTGGCGCCGAAGACCTCACCGATCACCGGCTACGACGAGACCCTGGCGAACCGGAGGATCTGCACCGCGAAGGGCTCCACGGCGTACGCGAAGCTGGAGGAGGACAAGAAGAACGGCGACCTGCCCGCCTCCACGGACATCTCCACCCAGGTCCCCAACCAGCTCGACTGCCTGGTGCGGCTCCAGCTCGGCGAGGTGGACGCCGTCGTCAACGACGGCGCACTCGCGGCGAGCCAGGCCGCGCAGGACCCGACGGTGGAGCTCAAGGGCGACGCCTTCACGACCGAGTACTACGGCGTGGCGATGAAGAAGGACGCGGACGACCTGGTACGCCGGGTCAACCAGATCCTGGTCGATTGGCGGAAGGACACCCAGAAGGGATGGCAGGCGTCGTACGACCAATGGTTGTCAGCGACACTTGCCGGGGATTCATCCAAGTCGGAACCACCTGCACCGGAGTACCTGCGCAAGAGCTGAGCGGACTCCGGCCGACCCCACAACCGGATCCAACCCGCAACGAGAGGTGATCGATGGGCGACACGGACCCCACCGGGCCGGTGATGGACCGGGACGAGGTGGACCGTGCGCTGGCGCGGCTCGGCGCCGAGCACGAGGCGATCGAGACCTCGCTGCTCGCCCTGCAGGACCACGCGGGCCGGAGACTCCTGGAGGGTGCCCGGCTGACCGGCGTCACCGCGGAACGCTGGAAGTCCACCGAGGCGGCGATCACGCTGCTGTGGACGTACTTCGACGCGTACACGGACGCGCTGCGCACCGCCCGCGAGATCAGGTCCCGCCGCCGCTGGTCCAGCCGCGAGGACCTGGTGGAGCTGACGGAGCTGCTGCGCGGCGAGTGCGTCACGGTCGCCGGCTCGGCGGCCGTCACCGCCAACGCGCCCACCCTGCACGGCGAGCAGCAGGGCCGCCTCACCGAGCGCTACTCGCTGGCCGGCCTCGTCGACCGGATGAACGCCCTGTACGCGTCCTCGCTGGACGTGGTGGTCGCCGCGGACGCGGTGTGGTCGGCGCTGCCCGCGCGGATAGATCTGCTCGCCGCCGAGCTGCAGCGCACCCGCAAGCTGGCGCACTCCGTGGGCGTGCGCCCCGGCGAGCACCCGGCGGGCGACGACCTGGAGCGCATCACCCGCACCCTGACCAAGCTGCGCGAGGAGGTCGTCTCCGACCCGCTGGCGTTCTGGCAGCCGGCCGAGGGCAGTTCGGCACCGGGCGGCGGCAAGCCCGACACCACCGTCTACGACCGTGAGGCGCGAGCCCTGGAGGACGTCCGCCGGGAGATCGACGCGGTGCTGACGGTCCGCCAGGACGCCGAGAAACGCATCGTCCGCCTGCGGGACCTGCTGACCCGCGCCGACCGCACGCTCGCCGAGGCCCGTACGGCGCGGGGCGAGGTGCTGGCGAAGATCGCCGCCACGGAGGTGCCGGTCGTCAGCGGCCCGCCGACCGTACTGCAGGAGCAGCTGGCCACGGCCGCGGAGTACCGCAGGCAGGCGCAGTGGCACCGCCTGTCGCCGCTGCTGGAGTCGCTGGAGCAGAAGGCGGAGGACGAACTGCTGCGGGCCCGCGAGTCGTTGACCGCCGTCACCGCGCCGCTGGCGGTCCGCGCCGAGCTGCGCGGCCGGCTGGACGCGTACAAGGCGAAGGTGGCCCGGCACGGGCTTGCGGAGGATCCGCTGCTGATCGAGCGGTACGAGAAGGCGCGCCGCATGCTGTGGAGCGCGCCCTGTGATCTGCGCGCCGCCGAGCAGGCCGTGCTCCGCTACCAGCAGGCGGCGGCCGAACTGCTCGGCTCCGCCCCGCGGGTGCCCGGCCAGGCCGGCCCGGAGGACCGGAGGGGGTCGGTCCGGCGCATGAGCGACGAGGGGGAGGCAGCGACATGAGCGAGCCGGACAACCAGACACGCAACCCGGCACCGGACCAGGCACCCGACCCGGCGTCGGCACCGACGCCGTCCCCGGCAACCACCCCCCCGGCGACCCCGGCCTCGAACTCGACGCCCGACCCTGCGCCGGCCTCGACATCGCACCCGTCGCCGCGCCCCGCACCGGCCCCGGCAGCGCACCCGTCACCGGCCCCGACGTCGCACCCATCGCCGTCCCCGGCATCCACCCCGACGCCGTCCCCGGCATCCACCCCGACGCCGTCCCCGGCATCCACCCCGACGCCGTCCCCGGCAACCACCCCCCCGGCGACCCCGGCCTCGAACTCGACGCCCGACCCTGCGCCGGCCTCGACATCGCACCCGTCGCCGCCCCCCGCACCGGCCCCGGCAGCGCACCCGTCACCGGCCCCGACGTCGCACCCATCGCCGTCCCCGGCATCCACCCCGACGCCGTCCCCGGCAACCACCCCCCCGGCGACCCCGGCCTCGAACTCGACGCCCGACCCGTCGTCGGCCCCGACATCACACCCGTCGCCGCCCCCCGCACCGGCCCCGGCAGCGCACCCGTCACCGGCCCCGACGTCGCACCCATCGCCGCCCCCGGCATCGGCCCCGGCGTCGAACGCTGTCCCCACGCCAACACCCCACCCGGCGCAGCGCCTGCAGCAGATCCCGGCCCAGCCGCGCACCCCGCCGCAGCCGAACTCGGCACAGCCGCCCGCCGCCCAGCCCGCATCACCGCACCAGTCCGCACCCGCACCCGCACCCGCACAGCGCAACGAGCCACCGGCCCACGCACCCGAGCCGCCCCAAGCTGCCCAAGCTGCCCAGGCCCAGCCCTCGGCTGCCGCCCAGGCCCAGCGCCCCTGCCAGCGCCCCGGCTGCGACGGCAGCTACGAGGACGTCGGCGGCGGCGAGCTGTACTGCGACACCTGCGGCCTCGCCCCGGTCGTCTCCTCCAGCGGCATGGTCGGCTCCGCCCCGACCGGCATCACCGCCGGCGGCAAGGGATCCGGCGGTTCGGCCGGCAGCCGCAGCGGCCGTTCCAGCAGCCGCAGCTCGCGCGCGAGTTCCCGCACCTCGTCGCAGTCGTCCAAGTCCCGCCGCTCGGTGTCCGGACGCCTCTCCCGCTCGCTGTCCGGCCGCAGTTCGGGCCGCTCGGTGTCGGTGCGCAGCTCCGGCTCGGCGGCCGGTTCCTCGGGCCGGGGCCGCCTCGGCGCCGGACTGGTCACGGTGCCGCCGATCCCGCGCCCCGATCCGCGCACCATGGTGCTGCAGAACCCGGAGGTGCCCGAGCGGAAGCGGTTCTGCTCGCGGTCGGACTGCGGCGCCCCGGTGGGCCGGGCCCGCAGCGGCCGGCCGGGCCGCGTGGAGGGCTTCTGCACCAAGTGCGGCCACCCGTACTCGTTCATCCCCAAGCTGCGGCCCGGGGACGTGGTGCACGGCCAGTACGAGGTGGTCGGCTGTCTGGCGCACGGCGGCCTGGGCTGGATCTACCTCGCGGTGGACCGGGCGGTCTCGGACCGCTGGGTGGTGCTCAAGGGCCTGCTGGACACCGGCGACCAGGACGCGATGGCGGCGGCGATCTCCGAGCGGCGCTTCCTGGCGGAGATCGAGCACGCCAACATCGTGCGCATCTACAACTTCGTGGAGCACCTGGACCAGCGCACCGGCTCCCTCGACGGCTACATCGTGATGGAGTACGTCGGCGGCAAGTCGCTGAAGGAGATCGCCAACGCCCGCCGCACCCCGGACGGCAGGCGGGACCCGCTTCCGGTGGAGCAGGCCTGCGCGTACGGCATCGAGGCGCTGGAGGCCCTCGGCCATCTGCACAGCAGAAACCTTCTGTACTGCGACTTCAAGGTCGACAACGCGATCCAGAGCGAGGATCAGCTGAAGCTGATCGACATGGGCGCGGTGCGCCGCATGGACGACGACGAGTCGGCCATCTACGGCACGGTCGGCTACCAGGCGCCCGAGGTCGCCGAGAGCGGCCCCTCGGTGGCCTCGGACCTGTACACCGTCGCCCGGACGCTGGCCGTGCTCACCTTCGACTTCCAGGGCTACACCAGCGTCTACGTCGACTCGCTGCCCGACCCGGACACCATCGAGGTGTTCCGGCAGTACGAGTCCTTCTACCGGCTGCTGGTCCGCGCCACCGATCCGGACCCGGCGCGCCGGTTCGCCTCCGCGCAGGAGATGAGCGAGCAGCTGACCGGTGTGCTGCGCGAGGTCGTCTCGCTCCAGACGGGCCGGGCGCGCCCCTCGCTGTCCACCCTGTTCGGGCCCGAACTCCGCGTCACCGACACGGATCTGTTCCCGGAGCCGGCCGGTGAGGTCTCCGTCCTGGGCACCCGCCCGGTGCGCGCCCGCAAGCGGGCCAAGGCAGCCACCACCCCCGCGGCCCCCGCGCCCACCCCTGGCACCCCGCCCGTCCCTGCCCCTCCCCCCGTTCCTTCCGCCTCCGCCGCCCCGGCTCCCGTCGGCGCACCCGCAATCGCCCCCGCCCCCGGGACCGTCGGCCCGGCCCTGGTCCGCCCCGTCAACACCCCGGCCGCCGCGCTGGCCCTGCCCGTGCCGCACGTCGACCCGTCCGACCCCAACGCCGGTTTCCTGGCGGGCCTGCTGACCTCCGCGCCCGGCGGGGAGCTGATCAACGCGCTGGCCGCCGCGCCCTCCCCGTCGGCCGAGACCCGGCTGAGGCAGGTGCGGGCCTGGCTGGAGGCCGGCGACGCGGGCACCGCCCTGGAGACGCTGCGCATCCTGGAGGAGCAGGACCCGGACGACTGGCGGGTGGTCTGGTACCGGGGCCTTGCCTCCCTGGTCACCGGCGACTTCGAGGCCGCCGCGCTGTCCTTCGACGCGATCTACGACGCCTTCCCGGGCGAGATCGCGCCCAAGCTGGCGCTGGCGCTGTGCGCCGAGGTGCTGGGGCAGCTGGACAACGCCGCCGAGTACTACCGCCTGGTGTGGGCGACCGATCCGAGCCATGTGAGCGCGGCGTTCGGTCTCGCCCGGGTCCAGCTGGCCACCGCCGACCGGGCCGCCGCGGTCCGGACGCTGGAGTCGGTGCCGGAGTCGTCCATCCACTACACGGCCGCGCGTGTGGCGGCCGTGCGGGCGCGGCTGCGCGGACGCGCCGCGGCGCCCGGTGACGTACGGTTCCTCGACGACCTGACCGCCGCCGCAGGTCAGGTCGAGGCCCTGGAGGCGTACGGCCTGGACCCGGCGCGCCGGGAGCAGTTGGCGGCCGAGGTCCTCGGGTGTGCGCTGGACTGGGTACTCTCCGGGGACCAGGGTTCCGTTCTCTTCCGCGCAGGGGGACGGACGCTGCTCGGCAGCGGGCTGGACGAGCGGGGCCTGCGCTTCGGTCTGGAGCGTTCGTACCGCATGCTGGCCCGGCTGGCGCGGAGCGGTGAGGAGAGGATCGACCTGGTGGAACGTGCCAACCGTTACCGCCCCCGGACGTGGGTGTAGTTGATGTCGCAGATGCCTCAGCAGGCCGCTCTGTCGAAGTGCCCGAGCTGCGAGGAACCCCTCGAGGCGGGTGATCGTTTCTGCGGTGCGTGCGGTTACGACCTGTCCGCCGTCCCCGCGCGGCCTCAGGACCAGCCCACGATCGCCATGAACGGCTCCGTGCCGCCGCCGAGTCCGCCGGAGGGCGGCTTCCCGCCGCCCCCGCCCGCGCCGCCCGCCGCGCCGTCCTGGCCGGCCGCGCCCGGCTCCCCGGGCACGCCCGCATCCAGCGAGACCCACCGGCCGGACGCGGCGGGTCACGGCCCCGCGGAGGGTTCCGCCGCGCCGTTCCCGGCCGCCCCGCAG
>NZ_BAAAIZ010000006.1:60408-65828 GCF_039526425.1 Streptomyces thermospinosisporus | reverse complement strand
CAGCGCGGCCAGCTCCTCCAGCAGCTCGCTGGACAGACCGTTCGGCGACACCGGCATCGAGCGGCACTGCATCAGCTGGCCCTCACTGCCGTCAAGCACTGACTGTGACCGACCTTCTCCGCTGGTTCCCCGCCTACCGACCGTCAGCGCCGAGGTGACCTCTCCTTGTCCGCAGCAAAACCCGCTTCGCGCGATCCGTTCCCGCAACGGGTGCGCATGCACGCCGGCTACCACTGGCGCAACAGCGGCAGTCCGTTCGTCACCCGCCTCCGGGACCACTGGGACACCCGCCGGACCGCGGCCTTTCCCTCCGTCCGCTCGGACCTCGCGGGCATGTCGGTGGGCTACTCCGGTCTGCGGGAAGGTCTCGCCTACACCCTGGAGTTCACCGAGCTGCGCCGGGAAGAGGGTGCCCGATCGCCGGCAGTGCGGACCTCGCGTCTGGTGTCGGGGGCGCGGTTGCGCGATCCCGCGGCGCTGCCGGAGGCAGACATCCGCATGGTCGGTACCAGTGCCTCGCTCGCCCGCCGCCTGCCGAGGGAGGCGTCGCTGGTCATTCCCATGCGGGTGCACTTCGTCATCGACTTCGACGGTGACCCGGAGTCGGCGCGGCGGGCCATCTCCAAGCGCGAGCGGTGGCAGTTCAACCGCGACATGCGCCGCCATCAGTGGGGCTGGGAGGTGAACGGCGACCCCGAGTGGTTCGAGGCCTTCTACGACGGCCACTACCGCCCCACCATGTTCCGGCGGCACGGCACGCGCGAACGGACCGAGGGCAAGAACGCCGCCTACGAGTGCCTCTTCCGCACCGGCAGGCTGTTCCGGCTGACGCAGGACGGCAAGCCGATCGGCGGGGCCCTGTGCCACTGGGACCCCCGCCAGAAAGTGCTCACGCTGCGCCTGCTGGGCGTGGAGGACGGGGCCGAACGGCATTACGAAAGCGGCGCGTTCAAGGCGATCTACCACCTGCTCATCGGCTGGGCCGCCGAGAACGGCGTGCGGCGTCTCGACTTCCAGGGCACCGAACCCTTCCTGAGCAAGGGGACGTTCCAGTGGAAGCGCCGGTTCGGCACCCGGGTGATCATGCCGCCGAACCACTTCGGCGACAAGCGCCTGTGGCTCCAAGTGTGTCGGGACACCCCAGCCGTACGGGACTACCTCGTCGCCAACCCGACCCTCGCCGAGACCGCGGACGGCCTGCTCGAGGCGGTCTACTTCCACGACGAACAGCGGTCGCCGCGGCTCGACTTCTCGGCGAAGGCACCGGGCGTGGAGCGGGTCCGACAGGTCGACCTCGACGAGTTCCTCGCGCCCCTGCTATGATCCTTCCGGTCCTGGCTCTCAGGATCTTCTTCCCCCGAGGCGATTCACTCAGCGGGCGTCATCGTCCAGCACTCTCGGGTGCGAGCATCATCTGCCATCTCCCGCACGGGAGCGCGGTCCTTTCCGGTCGACACCCTCCAGGCCACCCGGCCGGGACGGTGTCGACCATTTTTTTGTTCCACGTCCGCCACCCGGCCCAGCCGGGGGCCGTCCTGCCCATCACCCGCCGCGGCCCACCGCGGCATGCCCGCCGACGGGCCGACGTCACCCGCCGGTCCTTCGCCATGGAGTCCGCTATGACCTCTTCCACTTCGTCTTCCTCGCTGGAAAAACCGCCTCGGTCGACCGAACTCGCCCGCGAACAGGCCTACATGGACGTGCTCCATGACGCGTTGGGCGCCCTGCGCGAGGAGATCCGCAGTGAGCTTCGCACCGTGCTGCGCGAGTCCTCCGGAACAGCGCAGGGGCAGGTGGAGCGCGGAGCCGCGGCCGAGCGGCTCGCCCGCAAGCTCTTCACGCTGGAGACCGCCGAGAACGGACTGTGCTTCGGCCGGCTGGACCGGACCGACGACGAGCGCCTCTACATCGGCCGCATCGGCGTGCCCGGCGCCGGTCCCGACGACGACCCCCTACTCATCGACTGGCGCGCCCCCGCTGCCCGGCCCTTCTACACCGCCACGGCCGCGGCCCCGCAAGGCGTGCGCCTGCGTCGGCACCTGCACACGCGGGACCGCCGCGTGCTGCGGGTGGACGACGAACTGTTCGGCGACACCTCGGCCGCGCCCGACGACGTCCAGCTCTCCGGCGAAGCCGCCCTGCTGGCCGCCCTCCAGCACGGCAAGACCGGCCGGATGCACGATGCGGTCGCCACGCTCCAGACCGAGCAGGACAAGATCATCCGCTCGCCGCTCGCGGGCGTCATGGTGGTCCAGGGCAGCCCCGGCACCGGCAAGACGGTCGTCGCCCTGCACCGCGCCGCCTACCTGCTCTACAGCCACGAGCGGCTGCAGCGCAGCGGCGTCCTGGTGGTGGGACCGAACTCGGTCTTCCTGGAGTACATCAGCCAGGTGCTGCCCGGTCTCGGCGAGACCAGCGTGCTGCTGTCCTCCGTCGGCGGGCTGTACCCCGGTCTCTCGGCATCGGCCGAGGAGCCGGCGGCCTCCGCCGAGATCAAGGGGCGCCTGGTCATGGCGGACGTCCTCGACCGTGCCGTCCGGGCGCGGCAGGCCGCCGTAACCGCGCCAGTCGACGCGCTGATCGGTGGTGAGCACATCCGGCTGTCGCAGGACTTCCTGGCCGACGCGGCTGCCCGGGCCACCGAGGACGGTCGGCAGCACAACCTGGCCAGGCCGGTGTTCCGCGACATCCTCTTCGAGGAGCTGGCCGACCGGCTGGCCCGCGTCATCGGCGATATCGAGACCCGCTTCGAGGAGGTCCTGGCCGGCGAGATGGACGTCGAGGCCCTCGACCGCGCCGTACAGGAAGACCTGGCCAGCGTGTTCGGACAGGACGCGAAAGTCTACGACTTCAGGGCGCGGCTGCCCGCCGAGTTCGCCGACCGCAAGGCCAACTGGCTGCACGCGCTGCCCCGTGACCCGGCCGCCCGACGACTCCTGGACTCGCTGTGGCCGCTCCTCTCCCCGGAGCAGCTGCTGGAGGACCTCTACGCCGACCCCGCACGCCTCGCTGCGGCCGCACCCGAGCTCGGCAAGGAGGAACGGGCCCTGCTGGTGCGGGAACGGGGTGCGCCCTGGACGGCATCCGACGTACCCCTCCTCGACGAAGCCGCCGAACTACTGGGGTACGACGACCGTGCCGAGACCGAGCAGCAAGCGGCCCGCCGAGCCGCCGAACGGGATTACGCCCAAGGAGTCCTGGACATCGCACGCGGCTCCCGGGACGCGGACGGAACCTCGGACGAGCAGCTGCACGCCGCTGATCTGGTCACCGCCGACCAGCTCGCCGGGTGGCACACGCAGACGGACCTGCGCACGGTCGCGGAGCGCGCGGCGGCCGACCGGAGCTGGGTCTTCGGCCATGTCATCGTGGACGAGGCGCAGGAGCTCTCCCCGATGACCTGGCGCCTGCTGGTCCGCCGCTGCCCCACCCGCTCCTTCACCGTCGTCGGCGACGCGGCGCAGTCGAGCGACGCGGCCGGCGCGACGTCCTGGCGAGAAGCCCTGGAACCCTTCTTCGGCACCCGCTGGCGACTGTCGCAGCTCACCGTCAACTACCGCACCCCCGGCGAGATCATGGAGGCGTCCAGCCAGGTACTGAAGGCCATCTCTCCCGAGCTGCTGCCGGCGCGGGCGGTACGCCACGGCGCCGAACCGCCGCGCTGCGAAGGCACCACGCCGGAGGAGTTCCCCGCCAGGCTGGCCGAGGTCGCGGCCTGCGCGGCCCGCCGCGTGGCGGGGGGCCGCACCGCGGTCGTCGCTCCCACCGCCGACCTGGAACGGCTCGCCGCCGCCGTTGCCACGCGGATTCCCGACGTCTCCTGGGGCGCGAACGTCGACCTGGAGAGGGACGTCGTCGTACTCGACGTCCGCCAGGCCAAGGGGCTGGAGTTCGACTCGGTGATCGTGGCTGACCCCCAGGGGATGCTGGACAGCTCCGCCCGGGGCCTCAGCGACCTCTACGTGGCGCTCACCAGGGCCGGCCGGTTCCTGCAGGTGCTCCACCCCGGCCCACTACCGGACGTCCTGTCCCACCTGGCACAGGACTTTTCCTGACCCACGTCCCCCGTCCCCGTCTCCAGGGCCGCCGTTCCCGTGTGTTCCCGCACGTTCTCCCATGTCCCGAGCAGAAAGACCAACAGATAACGCCATGTCGACCACTCAAGCTCCGCCCCTGAGGCAGATCAGCGGATTCCGGAACTTCTGGCTCTCCCGTACCGTTTCCGGCCTCGGATCCGCCATCACCACCGTCGCGCTGCCCGTCCTGGTCTTCCAGGAAAGCCGCTCTCCCTTCCTGGTTTCCCTGGTCGCGGCTGCCGGAACACTGCCCTACCTCGCCTTCGGCCTGATCGCCGGTGCTGTCGCTGACCGCATGGACCGGCGCACCCTGATGATCGTGACCGATTGCCTGAGCGCGTTGAGCCTCGCCTCCATCCCGGCGGCCTGGGCCCTGGACATCCTGACGGTCACCCACGTCGTCGTGGTCGCGTTCCTCTCCTCCAGTCTCTCGCTGTTCTTCGACGCCGGTGTCTACGGATTCGTCCCCGACATCGTCGGCAAGGACAAACTCGCCCAGGCCAACAGCGCGGTCTACGGTGCGGAGACTGTCGTCCGCATCGCCGGAAACGCCGTCGCCGGCGCTCTCATCGCGCTGATGAACCCAGTGGGCACGCTCGCCCTCGATGCGCTGAGCTTCGCCTGCTCCGCCCTGTTCATCAGGGCGGTCACCAACGTCGCCTCCCGGCCCGCCGGTTCGCCGGGCAAACGACCCGGTTTCCGGGAATCGGTGACCGAGGGCCTGCGCTTCCTGGCCGGTCACCCCACGCTGCGGACCCTGACGGTGGTCGGCACGTTGCAGTCCTTCTCCGGCGGAGCCATCGTCGGTCAGCTCGTCGTCTTCGCCGACCGCGTCCTCGGCATCCAGGGCTCCGACGGGCGCATCGGCCTGCTCTACATGGCGTGGAGCGCCGGCGGCATCGGTGGATCCCTGCTGCTTCCCCGGCTGCGGCGGCGCTTCGACGCCTTCCCGCTGCTCCTCGGGGTACTGCCGATCGGCGCACTCCTCGGACTCGTCGTCGTGCTCACCACCGACTGGCGGATCGCGCTGGTGGCGCTGGCGGTGTGGGGAACGGCCTACCTGGTCGTGCTGGTGAACACCATGACCTACTCCCAGGAGGTCACGCCCTCCGAGCTGCAGGGCAGGGTCAACACCACCCGCCGCATGCTCTCCTCCGGGCTGGGCGTCCCACTCGGCGCCCTGGTCGCCAGCAGCATCACCGTGTCCGCCGGCATCCGCGCCGGCATGGCCACGGCCGTGGTCTCCATCGCCCTGGCCGCGATCGTGGTCTGGGCGGTACAGCTGCGCCGCATCCTGAGCCCGGCCGTGAAGGCATAGGCGGCCCAACGGCTCCGCGCCGCCCC
>NZ_BAAAIZ010000006.1:0-60368 GCF_039526425.1 Streptomyces thermospinosisporus | reverse complement strand
GGCGGCGCGGAGCCGTGGACTCACGGATCAGGCCCGGTCGACCAGCACCGGCCCGTCGAAGACAGCCGCGCCGTCCGCGCGCCGCACCACGGTGACCTGGCCGGTCATCGCGACGAGGGTCCGCCGCTCCCCGGTGTAGGGGCGCCGGCCGTGGGACTGCAGCAGGTTGTTGACGAGCATGAGATCGCCGCGCTGCCACGGGAAGGCGTAGGTGCAGGCGTCGAAGGCCTCGCGGACCCGGTCCATCTCCTCGTCGGAGATCGGTGAGCCGTCACCGTACGTGGCATTACGGGGCATCTCCTCCTCGGGGAACAGCTCGCCAAGCGCCTCCCGGGTGGCGGCGGGCAGGTTCGAGACATGGAAGAGGTGTGCCTGGTTGAACCAGCACTCCTCACCGGTGCCCGGGTCGGTCACCAGGGCCGGGCCGCGCTGCGAGGTACGCAGTCCGTAGTCGGTCCACGTGA
Source organism: Streptomyces thermospinosisporus (assembly GCF_039526425.1). Lineage (NCBI taxonomy): Bacteria > Bacillati > Actinomycetota > Actinomycetes > Kitasatosporales > Streptomycetaceae > Streptomyces > Streptomyces thermospinosisporus. Next base: position 59,904 of record NZ_BAAAIZ010000006.1, on the reverse strand, counting down.
GCTCGATGCCCCGCTCCGCGCAGTACCGCTCGACCTCCGCCCGGTCCTCGGTCTGGAAGGTTTCCTGCCAGGTCAGGCCCATGCCCTCGCGATAGGACCGCTGGTACGCGATACCGAGCTTCCGGAAGCGGTCCAGGAGGTCGGACGGCAGTCGCCGGGTCACCTCGCGCACGTCGGCGAGCGGAGTCTCGCCCCCGGTTTCGGCAGCCTGGAAGCAGGCGAAGAACAAGCGGTGCGGGAAGACGCCGGCGTAGGCGCTCTCGCTGTGCTGGGTGATCGTCTCGGACGCCGGGTACTCCGTGGAGGTGTATACGCCTCCGGTGACGGCGCTGCGGGGTGTCGAGCGCTCCGTGTAACTGAGCAGCTCACCTCCTGAGCGCCGCGCCACCGCTGACAGTTGCTCGGGGCTGTGCACACAGTCCCGCACCAGCACCGCGCCGACGGTATCGAGCAGGTCCGTCAGCGCGGCGCCGTGCTCGACCACCCAGTCCTCGATGCCTCCCGGCGCCGCCCCCGGTTGTGTGCAGGAGGTCTCGTAGACGACGAGCCGGGTACCGCCGGATCCCTCGACCCGGCCCGTGTACGGCCCGAGCACCGGCGGCGGTGCCGTGTCCTGTGGCACGGTGGTTCTCCTTTTCCTCGTGAGTGGTGGTCAACTCCGGTCGGCGCACGGTGCGGGCGCGGTGGTGCCCTCCGCGCGGGAGGCCATCGCCCTGACGCTTCCGGCCCGGAACACGTCCGTGGGCGTCAGTGCGAGGCCGTTTCTGCGGGCTCGCGCCGACAGTTGGATGCCGAGCAGCGAATTGCCGCCGAGCGAGAAGAAGTTGTCGTCCGGTCCCACACGCTCGACGCCGAGCAGTTCCGCGCACAGATCGGCGAGCAGCTTCTCGGTCGCCGTCATCGTGTCATCCGCCGCATCAGCCGATTCGGCCGGTCCGGGCTCCGACGGCAGAGCAGCGACCAGGGCCGCGCGATCCACCTTGCCCTGGGGGGTCAGCGGCATCCGGTCGACGAGCACCACGGCGGACGGCACCAGGTAGGACGGCAGACGGCTCGCGGCATACGCGCGCAGCCCTTCAGCCAGGTCCGTCCTCTCCCCGGCGGCACCAGCCTCCGGTACGACGTGCGCCACCAGGTGCAGCCCGCCGGGGCCGGACACCGGGGTGACGCAGACCTGCGCGACGCGGTGGTCCGCCAGCAGCGCGGTCTCCACCTCGCCGGGCTCGACGCGGTGCGAACGGATCTTCACCTGCTGATCCCTGCGCCCGACGAACACCAGGTTGCCGTCGGAGCCCATCCGGACCAGGTCGCCCGTCCGGTACATCCGCGCACCCGGCACGCCGAACGGATCGCTCACGAAGCGCTCCTCGGTCAGGTCCGGCCGGTTCAGGTAGCCGAGGGCCAGCTGGTCTCCCGCGACGAAGAGTTCACCGGTCGCCCCCTCGGCCACCGGCCGCAGCTGTTCGTCCAGCACATGGACGCGCACTCCGGGCGCGGGCCTGCCGATCGGGACGGGTCCGCCGGGCAGTTCGTCCTTCGGGTCGACACGGTAGGTGACGCAGCCCACGGTTGCCTCGGTGGGACCGTACTCGTTGGTCACCGCCGCGCCCGGCGCCCGGCGGCGCCACGCGTCGAGCTGCTCGCCGAGCAGCTGCTCGCCACCGACGACCAGGTCCACGGTGGCGAGGGCGGACGGCGGCAGCGCATCCAGGACGGCGAGGTGACTGGGCGTGACCTTGAGGAAGGTGACAGGGCCGTCCGCCCGTGTGTCGCCGACGACGCCGTCCGGGTCGAGCAGCTCGGCGACGAGGATGGAGCCACCCGCCGACAGCGGTCCGAACAGCGTGGTGACGGTGAGGTCGAAGGAAACCGCCGAGTGCAGCAGGGCGGTGCCGGCAAGGCCGGGGTAGGCCTCGAGGGCCCACCCCAGATATGCCGCCAGGCCGCCATGCGGCACGACGACGCCCTTGGGCGTGCCGGTGGACCCGGAGGTGTGGATCACATATGCCGGGTCCACCGCCCGTACCTCGCGCCCGCGTTCGTCGGCCGTCACCGCATCACCGGGAAGTGCTTCCAGGGCGCGCAGCGTCTCCGGGTCGTCCAATGCCACACGTTCGACCGTTGCCGCCGGGGTGTAGGAGCCGGTGGTGAGCAGTACAGCGGGCCGGGCGTCGTCCAGGACGGCGGCGACACGCGCCGCCGGGTGGTCCACGTCCAGGGGGACGTAGGCGGCACCCGCCTTGAGCACCGCGTAGAGCGCGACGATCAACTCGGCGGAGCGGGGCAGCGCGACGGCGACGATGCCATCGGGGCCGACACCCCGGGCCAGCAGGTGGCGCGCGAGCCGATTGGCCCGAGCGTCCAGTTCGGCGTAGGTGACGGTGTGTTCGCCGTCCCGCACCGCGAGCGCCGAGGGGTTTCGGGCCACCTGCGACTCCAGCAGTTCGTGGGCGAAGAGGACATGGTTCATGAGCTTGCCTCTCGGACTCGGACCTATCGCCCAGGGAAGGCGGCCGTCCGGCACGCGCGGTCTGTGTCTGGGGTGCGCGGCAACCACCCGCACGCGGCCAGGAATGACGCCCCGCCGAGCGCCCGGGCGTAGAGCGATGCCGTGCGGGCAGACGCGCGGCGACAGTGACGGACAACCCTTTTGGGCATCGGCGGGCAGCGCCGCGGTGGAGCAGCAGCCTCATCTCCACGGCAGCTCGGCGGGCGCTCGACACATGGGTCGTCCGCTATTAATGGCAGACACATGCATCCTTGGCAAGGGTTTTTTCCTGTGAGCCTGATGGATGCACCGCCGGGGCCGTACGAAGTACCTCGAAGGTCCTGCGGTACGAATGGCGCTAGCCGGTCAAAAAGGGAAATTGCCGACCGTGCGAGGCATGGAGTACACAAGGACGATCTTGCCTCTGGTGAGTCCATGGTGTTCTATGGTCAGGGAAGGCTGTTGTCGCAGGTTCACTCAGGGGAGGGTCCTCTTGGCCGGCATCATCAATTGGATATACCAAGAGGATGATCTCGAATTAGATGAGATTCTCAGATTCGAAGAGAGTCTCTCGAAGCGCTACCTTCCCCTGGCCCAGAAGACAGGCTTTGACTTCCGTTTGATCAGGGCCGGCGAGATCATGCTGTCCTGTGTTGACAAGCCCGTGATGCGCTACCGCGGCGAGGATCTGCTGGAGACCCGGCAGTGCTACATCGCCGAGGACATCAGCATGGAGCCGCAGGGCCTCCAGCATATGCGTGCGATCTACCGGACGATCCACGCCAGCAACTCGGTCCTGCTCAACAGGTCGATCAGCGGCCCGGATTACCTGGAACGGGACAAGCTGGCGCTCCTCCAGCACGCCGCCAACCTGGGCGTGCCGGGCCTGAAGACCATTGCGGTGCCCCCCAAGAAGTACGCTCGGAAGGTCATCCCCGAGGTGGAGCGGGAGCTCGGCCCCGGACCCTATATCGTCAAGCCACGCGAACTCGGCATGGGCGTGGGTGTCCTCAAGGTCGAGACGGACCAACAGCTCGCCTCGACGATCGATATCGTCTCGACGACCGGAACGGGCTACATCGTTCAGCAATTCCTCCCTCATCACGCAGACATGCGGGTGTTTGTCGTCGATGGCCAGGTGGTCACTTCGCTCAGCCGAAAGCCCCGGCCCGGTGGATATCTCGCCAGTATCAGCCAGGGCGGCTCACTGGAAGTGAACGACGATCATCTCCAGGTCGAGGAATGGTGCAACAGGATAGCAAAGAGCCTGAATGCAGAATTCCTTTGCATCGACTGGCTCATGACAGACTCCGGGCCGATTCTCAACGAGTGGAGTACGGCCAGTGCCGGATTCACACTCCTGCCGGAGCCGCAACTCACTCTGCTCGCCGACGCCTTTTTCGGCTGGATCAAGCGAAAATTCGAGGAAGGGAACTGACGGCGTGGCCGACGAGACCTGGTTCGGCACCGCGAAGCTGCCGGAGAAGTCGCGACTGGCGGTTCCGGAACTCACCGAGCACCTGGATCGTACGCTGGACGACCTGGACTATCCGGTCAACAGCATCTCCATGAACCCGGTGGTCCTGCCGCAGGAGCGCTACACGGAACTCTTCGACGCCACCCGGCAGTTGCTCCGGCTGCTTCGTCGCGCGCTCTTCGGAATCGCCCCGGACTTCCACGGAAGACTCCACGCGCTCGGCGCAGTGGAGGAAAACTACCCGCTGTGGGTCAAGGGACCGCTCGAAGAGACGTACGCGACGTGCATGACCCGCCCGGACATCGCCATCGGCCCCACAGGTCCCAAGTTCCTCGAGTTCAACATCGGTTCCGGCATCGGCGGCGTCGTCGAGACCTCCGTCCAGTCCGCAGTCTGGAAGGCCGCGTACGGTGGCACCGACGCGGCGCCCTTCCGCGCCACGCCGGACCCGCTCTCCGTACGAGACCAGATCTTCGTGCGGGCCGTGCGCGATCTGGGCACCCCTCCCGCCGTGGCCATCGTCGGGGCACTGCGCGAGTTCAACGCTGTACGCACCACACGGTACTTCGACATCCAGGTTCAGTCGCTGCGCAACCAGGGCCTGCAAGCGGAGTACTTCGAGCCCGAGCAACTGCTCCAGGGGCTCGGCCTGGGCGGAGGCCGCTCGACTCCTCGCTACCGGCTGGGCCTGCGGCACTTCACCATCTTCGACTGGACGCGGCTCGGGATCGATCTTGCACCGATGCGTTCTGCCCTGGACGCGGAGTGCTTCCTGATCGCCTCTCAGAGCGCCTACCTCGTCGCCAACAAGAAGGTGCTGGGCTGGGTCTCTGAAGGGCTGCCGTGGATGACCGCGGAGGACCATGCCCTGGTCGAACAGTACTTGCCGTGGACCAGGACCGTTTCCGACCGGCCGGTGCGCTGGCGCGGTATCACCCGGCCGCTGCCCGAACTGCTGCTGTCGGAGAGGGAGAGCTTCGTCCTCAAGCCTGCCATCGGACTGGGCAGCCACGGTGTCGTCCTCGGCCGCCACGTCGACGAAGCCACCTGGCACACGACCTTGGACACCGCGCTGGGCACCGGCCAGTACATCGCGCAGGAATACGTCGAGCCCGTGCCGTACCGCGTGGAACTGCGCGAGGAGGGCAGCGAGGACACCTACGAGACCGACGTCCACCCGGTACTGAGCCCCTTCCTCTTCGACGGGCAGCCCGGTGGCTGCCTGGTGCGCTACCTGCCGCCCGGTCGCGCGGGTGTCACCACCATCCAGGGCAATGGCGCGTTGCCGTCGGTTGCACTGCCCGTCTGATCCGCCAGGTCGCCCTCCTGACAGGAACGCGATATGACCACGCCTTTATCCGAGCGCGCCGCCCGGTGGCTGCGCACACCCCGGCCGAGGCCTTCGGCGTCCGTCCGCCTGATATGCCTGGCGCACGCCGGGGGAACCGCCAGTGCATACCAGGACTGGTCGCCGTACCTTCCCGACGACATCGAGCTGTCCGTCGTCCAGTACCCGGGCCGCCACGACCGCATCGCGGAGCCCTGCGTGGACTCGATGGACGAGATGGCCGACGAGATCGCGGCCGCCGTACGGCCCCAGGGACGACAGGACATCGTGCTGTTCGGCCACAGCATGGGTGCCGCCGTCGCCTACGAAGTGGCCCTGCGCCACGCGGAGCACGGACACCCTCCGCGGCAGTTGATCGTCTCCGGACGTGCGGCTCCGCACCGTCATCCGGGGGGCGACCTGCACACCAAGGACGATGAAGCGCTCGTGTCCGAACTGCGCAGCATGTCCGCCACCGACCAGGCCGTGCTAGACGACCCCGAACTCATGGCCCTGCTGTTTCCGATGATCCGGGCCGACTACCGGCTCATCGAGCGCTACCAGCGCAAGTCACCGCCCCGGATCGACACCCCCATCACGGTCTTCCACGGCCGTGCGGACGACCGGTTCCCCCTCGAAGAGGGCGAAGCCTGGAGGGAACTGACGAGTCGGGGCTTTGACCGCCGGGTGTTCGAAGGCGGCCACTTCTACCTCCACGACCGTGTCCATCAGGTGGTGTCTGCAGTCGTCGAGGCCATCGGCACGACCACGACAGCACTCCAGACGCCGGAAGGCAGCGCCCGAGGAGCCGACACGTGAGCGACAATGCCGCGGCCACTGCCGTCTTCGACGCTCTCGTCGCCCACGACATGGGTCCTTACTTCGCCACGCCGTGCGGTGTGCTGGCACCACTGCTGGCCCACTTGCAGGAGCGCGCCGACTACCACGTGGTGGCGCGCGAGGACAACGCCGTCGGGATGGCAGCCGGCGTGGCCCTCGCCGGAGGTACTGCCACCGTGCTGATGCAGAACTCCGGATTCGGGCAGTCCGTCAACGCCCTGGCCTCCCTGGTGGTCCCTTACCGCATCCCCATGCTCCTGATCATCAGCATGCGTGGAACTCCGCCGGACCCAACACCCGAAAACCTCGCGATGGGCCGGCTGACCGCGCCAATCCTGGACGGCCTCGGTATCGAGCACGACTACCTCTCCGCCGAGACGGCCGACGATCAGATCCGGGACGCCCGGCGCACGGTCGTGGAGAAGCGTCACAGCCATGCCTTGCTGGTACGACCCGACGAATTCGACTGGAAGGCGTGACCGTCGTGCCGTTCGACAAGTCCACGGCCATCGCCGAGATCCTGGCCGCCGCGCCCGGGGTCCCCACTGTGTTCACCACTGGCTTCGCCTCCCGTGTGGCCGCGTCCATGGACGAGCGGCCGAACCACTTCTACATGACCGGCTCCATGGGCCTGGCCCTGGCTCTGGGGACCGGTGTCGCCATGGCCTGGCAGCAGCCGACGATCGTCGTCGACGGGGACGGCAGCCTGCTGATGAACCCGGCCACGCTGCTCGCCGTGGGAGCGGCACCGGAGCTGCCCCTGGTGCACATCGTTCTGGACGACGGCCTGTACGCCTCGACCGGTGGTCAGCCCACCCCGGGAAAACACGCCCATCTTGCTGGGTTTGCCACTGCGAGCGGTTACCGGTCTGTATGCGAGGCGACCAACCCGTCCGCTCTGCGGACCCGGCTCGCGACTGCGCTCGGGGCTCCCTCAGCCGTCTTCATTCACTGCCCCGTCCAACCGGACGCGGCCCCGCCCCTGAGGCGTGTCACGCCGGACCTCCCAGGCGTCGCGATGCGCTTCTCGCAGTTTGTCAGGAGGGCTGCTGCACCGTAGCCGGCTTGTAGGACACCCAGGCAGTCCGTCATGAACTCCGATGGTGCTGTCGCTTCTTCACCCCGATTCGACACCTGGACCACGGGCAACCACACCCGGTCTGCCTCGGCCGCTCTTGTCACCTGTGCTGGGGCGGCGTGTGCAGGATGGGAAGGACCCGGACGACCGGGTCGGGGGTCGACAGAGCTTTGCGCAACTGGTGGTTTTCCAAGGTCAGTTGATTGACCACCCGGACCAGCCCCTGAACGTCGGCGCGGAGTTGCTCGAGTTCGGCTTTGTCCTTCTCGCGGAGTTCCTTGAGCCGTACGATCTGTTTACGGAGCCGGGTCTCGGCGTCGGTGGGCTGTCCGCGCTCTTTGACCTTGGCGTAGAACTCGTTCTTCAGATCGAGGTGGCGCTGGGTGAGAGCGTTGCGGGGGACGCCGGCCTCGATGGCGAGGGCCACGATGGTCAGGGCCCCGTTGGAGCGCTCGGGTCGGCCGGTCAGGATGCGGTCCATGGCGGCGCGGATGCGGTCGCGCTCGTCTGCTGCTCCGCTTACGCCTCGAGGGCGGCCTGGCCGGCAGGAGTGCTGGGGATCGTCCGGCCGGTCTCCGCCAGCCGCTTCGTGTCGGTGTGCCCGGCGAGGATGTCGTCGGCGAGGTCGTCGACCATGCGCAGGGCCCAGACGAGCAGCGGCCCCATAGTCTCTTCGGCCAGTGGCTCGCTGGCGTTCTCCCCACTGCCGGCGGAGGAGACGGCCGGGAGGTAGTCGTCGGCACCGAGTTCGTCCCACGGCGGCCGGGAGACCCCCGTGGGGCGGGCGGAGAGCTGGTCGAACGCCCACAGGCGGGTGAGGGTGCCGAGGATTTCCAGCACACGCTCCCGGCTGGAGCCGGCGGCGAGCAGGTGCTGGTCGTAGGCGGTCCAGACGGCCGTGGTGCACTGGGCGAGCGAGGTCAGCCCGCGTTCCTCGAGCCACGCCGCCAGGTACATCCACTGCCGTACCGCCTCGGTCAGGTCACTCAGGCTGACGCGGGCCCGCAGCCGGGTGGCGCGTTCGGCGAGGAACGTGGGCCGCAGCTCGCCGTTGATCATGGTCCAGGCAACCAGCCGGGGTGTGGTCGCCTGGGGGCAGGGATGCCCGGCGTCCGTGTCGGCTCACGCCACACCCCCGCAGGGGTCCAGGCGGTCGTCGAGATCCTGGATGCCTTCGGACTCCCGGGCGATGCGCGCGAAGACCTCATCCAGCTCCGGCATCGGCGCCTGTTCCGGATCGTCATCGGCCGTGGCCAGCATCGCCCGCAACTGCAGGTCGGCCACCGGCGCTAATGGTGACGTCGGGTATTGGAACTGTCCGAATGCCCCCTGAGCCGGCCGTTGCCGCCGGGGTCGTCATGATTGGCAGGCCCGGATCAGAGACGCAAGGACGGTGTCTGGGTCGTGCAGGGGACGGGCGCCGTCGGTGACGACTCGGCGTGTGCCAGGATCCACCGGGTCCGTCTGTGCCCAGTCGGGAGACCCGATGTTGATCTCGACCTCCAGCCCTGACGTTGTGGCAAAGCGTCGTTCGCTGATCGGTCCCCATGACTGGGTTCTGACCAGCTTGCCGAGGGCGAGCTCGACGGCCCATGCGTTGTCGGAGTACTGGGACTCGTCAGTCGTGAGAAGGACGAGGTCGATGTCGGAGTCAGGCCGTGCGCCATTGCGAGCGCACGATCCGACAAGTAGGAGACCGACGACGTCGTGGCGGCCTGCGGCCCACCGCGTGACGCGGTCGATGATTTCTTTCGTTTCGGCAGCCCGTTCCGGTGAGATCGCAGGTCGCTGACTCGCTGGCTGGTTGTCACGGTGCATCGTGTTGCCTCCCGGGTGAGTAGCGGTGGCTGACTTCCGCGGCGTAGTTGGCCCAGTCGCCCGCGGAGAGACGTTGCCAGGCGACGGCGACGTCGGTGTGGATGCCCAGGGTGCGGGCGAGGATCGCAGCGGGGATCGCGGTGGCGAGCTGGAAGAGAGCGGTGCTGCGGGCCTGGTTGGGTCGGATGCCGAGGTTGTTCAGCCGTTGCGTCAGCTGTGTGGTGCTGATCGGCCGTCCGGGCTGGCCGCCGGGGAAGAGCCAGGGAGAGGGCGCCAGGGCGCCTATGGTCGCGTGTCCCTTGCGGTTCGCGGCAACGGTGCGGGCCAGCTGGGCGACGGGCTCGGGCAGCTGAACGGGTGCATTGCCGAGGTGGAGACGGACTTCCTGAGGACCGATCTCGACGTCCTCGGTGGTCAACCGGTGGATTGACGACGGCCCTTGGGCATAGAGGAGGAGAAGCAGCCCGGCGAGGCGGTCTTCGGGCTTGAGGGTGTCGTCGTGCAGGAGCCGGCGTGCGGTGTTCCAGCGGTGTTCGTCGTCGAGTGGCTGGGTGGGGCCGTTCCAGCGGACGGCGGGGACGTGGACGGTGGTGAGCTTGTTGGTGCGGGCCCAGCGGATGAAGTGCCCGGCCGTCTGGCGGTAGGCGGCCAAGTCGTCGGTGAGCCACCGGTCGAGGTCGGCGTGCCGACAGGTCTCCAAGGTGAGGTCGTGGGCCGCCAGCCAGCTCAGGAAAGCGACGGCCGCGTGGGTGCGTTGACGCGCGGACATGAACTGCTGCGGGGTAAGAGGGCGGCCGTTGTTACGTTGACGAAGCCGCCGGACCAGGTGCCAGATCGTGTACCGGTGCAGAACTTTGCGATGTTCGGGGTCCGGCTGGGAGGCGAGGAGGCTGGTGAGGAAGCGTTCGAGGCGGACCATGTACTCGTCGCGCTCGGGCAGGGCACCGACGCCGACGAGGACTTGGCGGAGGTGGGCGAGGGGTGGGCTGTCGGGCAGTTCGTCGAGGGCCTCGTGGGTCAGGGCTCGCCGGCCGGACGCGAGGTCGGACAGGACTGGGGAGACGGACGGCTTGTTCAGCCACCGCCTGGCGGTGATGGGGTGCTCGGTGGTGGCGATGTTGTGCCGGAGGGCTTCAAGGCCTGGGTGGAGGGCATTGGACGGGGCCCCCAGTAGCTCGCCCAGGCGCCGGTTGATGAGACAGCGGGCGCACTGGCCGGGGTGCGGGTAGTCGGGATCGCTGCAGGTGGGACAGGTGTGCCAGACCTCAGGGGCGGTGCAGTCCGCGCAAAGTGGCTGGTCGAGGGTCCCGGAGACGACCGCCGCAACACCTCGGCAGACCGAGCACGCGGCTGAGCGGCGCTGGCAGTCCGGGCACCACGGCTGGCCCGTGGTCCGGGAGGTGCCGCAGGGCTTCTCCTCGCCGCAGATGCTGCACGTTCCGGTGGGCAGGGAGGGGCAGCTGGAGCAGAGCGGACCGTCCGGCGTGCGGGTGTTCACGACCTTCCGGCGGCCGCAGTTGATGCAGGTCTCCAGGTTCGCCGGGTCGTTGACCAGGCAGTTCGGACACAGCGGTCGGCCCTGGTCGTCGCGGGTGGCCGGTTCTCGGCGGGCTCCGCAGCTTGAGCACTCCTCGATGCGGGAGTGGGCGATGCAGGTGCGGCAGACTCGCTGTCCGTCCAGGGGCTTGTCGATGCGTACGACTCTGTGGCAGCCCGGGCAGGACGGCTGGACGATGCCGGCGACGCCGGCCGCGTGCAGCAGGTCGATCAGCCGGAGGATCGCGCGGTGGGGTGCGAGGTGGCCGTCCCCGGTCAGCAGGGCGGGGTTGGCTTCCAGGGCCCAGGCGAGTTTCTGCTGGTAGGAGGGGCGGGGTGCCGACCGGCGGACCGCGTCGGCGATCACTTCCCGCCCTGCGTGCGGATCCAGTTCGGCGATCAGGGCGCTGATCACCGTGATGGGATCGCGTCCGTCGGTGTCTGGGCACTTGGCGCATCGCGGTCGCCCGGCCCGGTCCCGCGTAGCGACCCGGCGGGTGTTTCCGCAGGCAGCGCAGGACTCGGGTTGCGGTCCGCAGTTCCCGCAGTACCAGTCCTGGCCGCGGCGCTGGAGGGTTCGCATCTGTCGGCCGCACTCGGCGCAGCACGGCGGCGAGACCGTCTGGGCTCCGGCCTCACGCAGGGCGATGAGCAGGTCGCCGACGGCCCTGGGCGCCGGAGAGCGTCCGTCGCTCAGCACGCTGGGATGCTCGGTCAGATGCGCGGCGAGGCGGCGTGACTTCGCGCGGCCGCCCGCGACGCCTGTGACCACGTCGCGGATCCGGTCGGGCTCCAGTCGGTGTTCGACGGCCGCGACCAGGTCCACGATCAGCCCGATCGGATCGGAGACGGCCCGCTCGGGGTGTCCGGGTGCGGTCACGGCCGCTCGACACCGCGGATGCGGGCCCGCTTGGGCCGCAGGTCACCGACACTGCTCTCGGCGCCAACGGCCTTCTTCGTCCGGGTGGTTGAGCTGGCTCCGGCTGCGGTGACGGGCTCGATGAGGTCGTCCATGGTGCAGTCGAGAATGTCGAGCAGGGCCATGAGGATCTTCAGGCTGAGCCGCTCGGGGCGTTCGACGACGAGCCGGTAGACCTGGCTGGACGACAGGGTGATGCCTCGTTCGTCCAGCAGCGGGATGAGGTCGGTGGTGGAGAAGAGCCCGCGGTCGGCCATGACCTTGCGCAGGTGCCATTGGTAGTCGAGCTTGGCGGCCATCATCGGTCCTTGTCTGCGGAGGTCGGGGCGAGTGCGGGCGCAAGTGCCTTGTGGAGCATGGTGTTCATGAAGTCGTCGCTGACGTGCGTGTAGATGGCGGTGGAGCTGTCATTCTCGTGACCGACTTGCTGCTGCAGAAAGCGCCGGTCGACCCCGTCCTCCGTGAGGTGGGTGACGTAGGCGTGGCGAGCGGAACCGCCCTCCGGCGCGACCAGCCGACGGCGTTCTGCCGGGGTCAGCGATGCCCAGGGCCGCCGGATGCCGTTGATCAGCCCGCCCCTCTCGTCGGGCTCGGTCACCATCAACGGCTCACCCCACCGTCGCGGCGGCCGCCAACGGGTGCCCTCTGCGGTGGCGGCCCGGTCCAGCTCCACGTAGTCGTGCACCGTGGCGAGGACCTCATAGGAGACCCAGGTGGTGCGGAACTTCCTGCCCTTGGTGATCCCGGCCGGCACCGGGAACGGGATTGGCACCACGGTCGGCTCGGGCGGCAGCGCGGGGATCTCCCACGGCAGCAGGTAGGTGAACTCCTGCAGCCGCAGCCCAGTGGCAAGCGCGAGGTCCCCGACGGCCGCATTGCGGATCATCTCCCGGCCGTGAAAGCCGGTGTCCTGCGAGCCGTCCGGGGCCAGTCCTCGCAGGCCCTTGCGGAACAGCTCGGTGAAGTCCGGCTCCAGGTACTTGATCGTCACGTGCGGCTTGGGGGTGCGGCGGACCGCCAGGTTCACCTTCACCTCCCGGCCGGTCCCGGCGAACAGGGCCCGCGCGGCCCGGTAGGTGAACGGCTCGGCCGTCGCATACTCCTCGTGCATCGCCCACCGGTAGAACAGCGACAGGATGCTCATGTGCTGGCCCCACGTCGTCGCCCCGAACCGGGCCTTCAACGGGCCCGCCGCCCGGTGCTCGGCGTACCGGCTCAACGCAGCCTTCAACCGTGCCCGCGAGTCGAACAGACCCACCCCGTGTACGGCCAGGAACTCCATCCACTCCTTGACCACCCGCGCGTAGTTCTCCCACGAGCTCGGCGCAGGCGCCCCGCTGGCCGGTAACTCACGCAACCACCGGTTCACCACCGCCGCCGGACGCGGCGCAGCCGGACCGTCCTCGAAGCACAGGTCGTCGTCGACGAGCACGGGCATCCCCTCGGGGATCAGCGGCCGATGCTCGACGTCCCAGGACTCCCAGCCCCGGGACGAGAAGAAACTCAGGATCATGGGCGCTGACAGTAGAAACACCACACGGCTGAGCGCAAAGCCCAAACACCCAGGCCACCAGCCCCGTTGGAGCCAATCGCCACACGGAAACTAAGCAGAGACAACGTGCCGCAGGAGGTGCGGGTAAAGATCGGTGACGGGGCCGGTCAGGAAGTTCGCGGCCGCGGCGTGCAACTGCCGGCGGAACGTCGACGGCGTGATCGCGGGTGCGATCGGCAAGTTGAGCGCCGCCACCGCCTTCGGCTTCCGTTCGGACGGCCACAAGGGTGCCGAGGCATGCTCGACGTCGTCGCCGAACTCCGCCCGGACCTCTTCGATGTACCACCAGAGCAACTCACGTCCCTCGCGGAACAGGTACGCCTCGCGTGGCCTCGGCCCAGAGCCCCGAGCTCCCTTGCCCTGGACGACGAATCGGCCCCACTGCCCGTGCTCCCAGTGAATGTCCCCCATCGTCACCGGGCACAGTTCCGCAGCTCGGACTCCGGAGATGTACCCGATCTTGGACATGACGTAGTCGCGGCAGGCCACCGCGAACTTCCTGGAGTGGGACAGCTGCTCCCGCCAGCGAGCGAAGAACTCCTTCATCGCTGTTTGTGACGGTGGGATCCTCAGCCCGAAGTCGCCCCGGTGCACGGGCCTGTTGAACGGGTCGACCGGCGACTCCATCGACGCCCCGAACCGCATCATGATCTCGTGCGCGTAGCGCTGCTCGAGGAACGCGAAGAACGCGTCGATATGGTTGAGCTTCTGCCGGTTGGTGTGGCGGGCGCGCTTCCCCGGGCCGGCGAAGTACTTATCGACCTCGCGCGGGGTCAGGTGCCAGGGAACGGTGCCGTAGAAGTCACAGACCTCGATGACGGGCTTGATCAGCTTGTCGATCGACGAAGGCGCCAGCCCGGCCGCATCCCGGGCCCACTGATACTCCGTGAGCGCATCGACGAAGAAGCTCTCCTCGTCCTGGGCGGACATCCGCGCTTGTTGCCGTCGTTGAAGAGTGACGACATCGGCCAAACCGGTCTCGATCGGACCTGAGCCTCGTCCATGGCCGTGAGTGGCGGCACGAGGGTGAGGGTGCAACCTTCAAAATCTGACACAGTCGCTGAGATTACCTGAGTTGCAGCGAACTTCTTCCAGTTACTCGCAAATTCCTGGAGATCGAGAATCGGGGGCTCGGCATGCCCCTGACCTGCTGACGAGCACCTTCACCCCTCTTGGTGGCCCCGCGGGAACCTGCGCGTCCTCCACTAATGCAGGCCGGCCCGCTGGTGGCCTCCCAGCCGGCCCTCACCCTCGGCGACGCGGGTCTCAGCCTGACCCTGGGCATCGTCGTCTACGCCGAGTCGGTCCGCACCGGCTGGTGGCTGCTGCCCCAGCTGCTCGGCGTCGCGCTCATCGCCACCGGAGTCCTCGCCCTCGCCGCCCTCCCCCTCACCCGCACCCTGACCAGCGAGGAACAGCCCGCCGAAGCACACGACGAGGCATCTTGACGCAGCCCGCGCAGATGAGGTCGCCCGACCGACGCATTCTCAGGCCGGCCCGCCCGGACCCGCTCCGCCCCCTTGGAGGCGCTCCAGGTCGGACGGGCGGACCTGGATGGCCACCAGTGCGATCAGCGCGGCCAGCGCGGCGAAGACCGCCGCCATGATGAACGCGGCCGACACCCCGGCGGTGAGGATCTCGTCGGCGAAGGGTGGTGGCAGCTCCCCGGTGCGCTGGAACCGGACCCGCTCGGCCGGTGTCGCCTGCTGCAGGAAGAGCGGGATCTGCTGCTCGGCCTCGTTGGCGCTGGCCGTGCCGTACATGGTCACCAGGATGGACAGCCCGAGCGAACCGCCCACCTGCTGCGTGGCGTTGAGCAGACCCGAGGCCGCCCCCGTCTCCCGCGTGGAGACGTTGGACAGCGCCATCAGCGTCAGCGACACGAACTCCATGCCCATCCCGAGGCTGAACACCAGCATCGGCCCGAGCACACTGCCCGCGTAGGTGGAGTGCACGTCGGTGAGCGTCAGCCAGGCCAGTCCGGCCGCGGCGAGGAGGCCGCCGAGCACCATGAACGGTTTGGGCCCGAACACCGGCAGGAACCGCGAGGCCAGCCCGGCCCCGATCGCGATGACCGCACTGACCGGCAGGAACGCCAGCCCCGCCTGCAAAGGGCTGAAGTCCAGCACGTTCTGCACGAACAGGGTCAGGAAGAAGAACATGCCGAACATCGCCGCGGCCAGGCACAGCATGATCCCGTACGTCCCCGCCCGGTTGCGGTCGGCGAACATGTGCAGTGGCGTGATCGGCTGCCGGGACCTGCGCTCGATCGCGATGAACACCGCCAGCACGACGGCGGCCGCGCCGAACGAGGCCAGCGTCAGGGCGTCCCGCCAGCCGTCCTGCGCGGCCCGGATGAACCCGTAGACCAGCAGCACCATGCCGGCCGTCGAGGTGAGCGCACCGGCCAGGTCGAAGCGGCCCGGATGCCGTTCGGACTCCTTGATCCAGCGCGGTGCGGCGAAGGCGATCAGCAGGCCGATCGGCACGTTGACGAACAGCACCCACCGCCAGTTCAGCCACTCCACCAGAATTCCGCCGGCCAGCAGCCCGATGGCGCCGCCGCCCGCCGAGACCGCGGCGAACACGCCGAAGGCCCGGTTGCGTTCCGGCCCTTCACGGAAGGTCGTGCTGATCAGGGCGAGCGCGGTCGGCGAGGCGATGGCACCGCCGACGCCCTGCAAGGCGCGCGCGGCGAGGAGTTGACCGCCGTTCTGCGCCAGCCCGCCCAGCAGGGAGGCGAGCACGAACAGCAGCACGCCGAAGATGAACACCCGCCGCCTGCCGAGGATGTCACCGGCCCGCCCGCCGAGCAGCAGCAGCCCGCCGAACGTGAGCGTGTAGGCGTTCACCACCCACGACAGGCTGGTCGTGGAGAAGTCCAGAGAGCGCTGGATGTGCGGCAGCGCGATGTTCACGATGGTGATGTCCAGCACCACCATCAGCTGACACGAGGCGATGACCAGCAGGGCCATCGCGTTCCCGCCGCCGCCGGACCTCTCGGCGGTGGTCTGCTGGGCTGCGGGTGCCGGGCGTGGTCCACCGGTCATGCGGGATCGCCCCTTCGGGAGTCCACCCGTCCGACGCTACGCCCGGGTGGTGCGCCCCACCACTCGATCGGAGCAGCGCCCTCACCCGAGGGGCCGCCGCCCCCACGCCACCGCCATACCCGGCCCCAGTTCGGCGAGGAGCGGCGAGTCCAGATAGGCCAGGGCCTCGTCGACCACCTCGTCGTCGACCCGGCCCGTCGCCACCAGTTCGGGCCGCATCCGGCTCCAGGTCTCCGACCAGAAGCGCGCCAGCGGTCCGCCCGCGGCCAGCGGCGGGCAGTACACCTCGGCGCCCACGTCCCGCAGGCCCTCCTCGCGCAGCACATGCGGGTAGCCGGGCACACCGGAGATGTCCGTGCCGATGGTCGCCCACAGCGCCTGCCACATCGCGTTCATGGTGCGCCGGTAGGCGGAGGAGGTGTCCAGCACATCGGGCAGCTCCACCGCGTCGGCCAGCACCAGCCGGCCGCCCGGTGAGAGCCAGCCGGCCAGGCGGGAGACGATCCGGCGCCGCTCCGGCAGATGCATCAGCACGAACCGGGCGTGGATCAGGTCGAAGGACCCCGGCCGCAGCTCCTCGTCGGTGAGGTCCGCCGCCATCACCCGCAGCCGGGGACCGGCGAGACCGGCCAGCGCACCCGTGTCCCGGTCCAGCGCGACCACCTCCTCGACCCCCGCCTCCTCCACCAGCCAGCGCGCCACCGTGCCGGTGCCCGCACCCACCTCCAGGCACCGCATGCCCGGCCCCGCCCCCAGGGCGCGCAGCCGGGCCGTGGTGACCGGGTCGTACACCAGCGCGGCGGCGTCGATGCGCTCGGCCTCGCCCGGCCGCTCCGGCTCGAACAGCCCTTCTCCGTACCGGCCGCCGGCCGGTGCCTCGCCCGGACAGGGGGAGCTGCTCATACTGGTACCTCCTGACGGGGAGCGCCCGGTGCCGGTGCGCGCTCACAGGCGCTGCTCGGCCCAGATGGTCTTGTCCCGGCGGCTGTGGCGGACTCCCCAGCGGGAGCAGACCTGCATCACGATGAACAGGCCCCGGCCGCCCTCGTCGCTCTCGCGCGCCTGCCGGATGTACGGGCTGGCGTTGCTGGCATCGGTGACCTCGGTCAGCAGCCGGCCGGTGTCGTGGATCAGCCGCAGCCGGATCGGCCCTTTGCCGTAGCGGACGGCGTTGGTGACGAGCTCGCTGGCGACCAGCTCGGTGGTGTATGCCTGCTCGCCCAGGTCCCAGGCCTGGAGCTGCTGCTCCACGAGCCGGCGGGCGGTGCCGACGACGGACGGGTCGGCGGGCAGCGTCCAGTCCGCGACACGCTCGTCCGGCAGCTCCTGGGTACGGGCCACCAGCAGCACCGCATCGTCCTCGCGGGACGGCGCCAGACGGTACACGGCCGCGTCGCACAGTTCCCGCAGCGGCAGCGTGGTGGAGGCGAGGACCCGCGCCAGGACCTGCCGGGCGTCCTCGCACGCCCCGTCCCGGCTGGTGACCAGACCGTTGGTGTAGAGGGCGAGGACACTGCCCGAGGCCAGGGTCACGGAGGCGGGCGTGTAGGCGCGCCCCCCGCCCTCGCCGAGCGGGGGCCCCTCCGGCACGTCAAGCTCCAGGGGCGCGCCGTCCGGGTCGACGATCACGGGGGCGGGATGTCCCGCGCGCACCGCCGTGCACAGCCGGGACACCGGGTCGTAGACGGCGATCGCGCAGGTCGCCACATGGGCACCGCAGGTCGGCGAGGGCGGGTCGAGCAGGGAGGCGACCTCGTCCAGATGGGTGAGCAGCTCGTCGGGCTCCAGGTCCCGCAGGGCCAGGGCGCGCAGGGAGAGCCGCAGCTGCCCCATCGTGGCCGCCGCCTCGATGCCGTGTCCGTTGACGTCGCCGACGACCAGGGCGACCCGCGCGCCGGACAGCGGGATCACGTCGTACCAGTCGCCGCCGGCGCTCTCCGGCAGATACACATGGGAGGTCTCGGCGGCGGAGAGCTGCGGCAGCGTGCCCGGCTGCAGCCTGCGCTGCAGCGCGGAGGCCACCATGTGCTCCCGCCGGTAGCTGCGCGCGTTGGCCAGATGGGCGGCCCCGGCGGACGCGGCCTGCCGGGCCACCTCCAGATCCTTTTCGTTGAACGGTTTGGAGCGGTGCCGGTACAGGGACAGCAGCCCCAGCACCGCTTCCTGGGCCACCAGCGGGGCCACGATCATGGAGTGCACCCCGGTCTCCACCAGCGGCGCGAGCCCGTCGGGATCGGCACCCAGCCACGACATGCCCGGCTCCACCTGGACCAGCCGGGCCTCGGCGTCGGCCAGCGCCTGGGTGTACGGGGTGGGGTAGGGGAAGGCTTTGCTGTCGCCCTTCTCGCGCAGCGTGCGCGGGGCGGTCGCGGGAGCGTACGCGACGCGCCGCAGCGGTGTGTCCGACGGCACCGGACCCGGCTCGCGGCGCCCCCACCCGGCGGGCGGCTCGTCGATCAGATCGACACCGGCCGCGTCCGCGAAGTCCGGCACCAGCGCCGTCACCAGCTCCTCGGCCGTCCTGTCGATGTCCAGGGTCGACCCGACGGTGCGGTGCACCCGGCCCAGGACCGCGAGCCGTTCGGCCGCCGCCTCCCGCTCGCTCACGTCCTCCAGCACCGCCACCACGGCCGTCGTGCCGTCCCGCGGGTCGCGCACCGGGAACAGCGATATCTCCACGGTCATGGTGTGCTCCGGGTCCGACGGCGCACGCCCCCGCACCAGACGGTTCCGCAGTGGGCGCCCGGTCGAGAGGGCCTCGTCCACCAGCCCTTTGATCTTGTCCGGCGCGAACTCGGGGGCGAACTCTTCGATGGTGTGCCCGATGATGTCCTCGGGCGGGAGGTTCCGCACCCCGCGCCCGGCGGCGTTGTACCTCAGGACCCGGTGCTCGGAGTCGAGGACGTACACCCCCTGGGGCGAATTGCCGAACAGCGCGTCCAGTATGAGCGAGTCGTCCACGGCATCGGGGTCCATGACGTCCTCCCTTCACCACCGCCCCGCACTCACCTTCTCGCATCGTCCCGCCACGGCAACTCGGCCGCCGCACCACCTCACCCGCTCCCGGCGCTCAGGAACGGTGCGTGCACTCGGGTGACACACGGCGCGCAACGGCACTCCCGACGCGGAAAGTCCCTGCCCGGCCGGTTGGATTCATCCCGACGCACGACCGAAGTGAGGGCGCATGACGAACGCGACGGCGGAGGCGGACCGGCCGGAGGGACTGAAGCCCGACGCGATCGGGTTCCTCGACGCACTCGTCATCGGGCTCAACGCGACGTCCCCGGCCTACTCCCTGGCCGCCGTCGTCGGCCCCATCGCGGTGCTCGTCGGGGTCTACGCCCCGGGCGTGATGCTGGCGTCGTTCGTCCCGATGCTGCTGATCGCCTCGGCGTTCTACTACCTCAACCGCGTCGACCAGGACTGCGGCACCACCTTCTCCTGGGTCACCCGCGCCATGGGCCCCTGGGCGGGCTGGCTCGGCGGCTGGGCCATCACCATGACCGGCGTCCTGGTCGTCGGCTCACTGGCCGACGTCGCCGTCACCTTCGCCCTGCTCGCGGTCGGCCTGGACAGCTGGGTGGAGAACGAGACGGTCCGGCAGGCACTCGCCGTGCTGCTGATCATCGTGATGACGGCCGTGTGCGTGATCGGCACCGAGGTCTCCGCCCGGGTGCAGAACGTGCTCATCCTGGCCCAGGTGGTCTGCCTGCTGATCTTCGCCGTGGTCGCCCTGTACCGCGTGTACGCCGGCACCGGCTCCCTGGGATCCACCGAACCGTCGATCGAGTGGCTGAACCCCTTCGGCGCCGGAGGCGCCTCACTGACGGGCGCGCTGCTCCTTGGCGTGTTCATCTACTGGGGCTGGGAGTCGGCGGTCAATCTGACCGAGGAGACCGAGAACTCCGTCAGCGCCCCCGGCAAGGCCGGCGTCTGGTCGACCGTCGTGCTGCTGGTGACCTACCTGTCGGTCGCCATCGCCGTGGTCGCCTACGCGGGCACCGCCTTCCTCACCGAGAACGCCGAGGAGGAGGAGTTCATCTTCTCCCTGCTCGCCGACGAGGCGATGGGCAACTGGGACTGGATCGTCCTGCTCGCCGTCTCCACCTCCGCGATCGCCTCCACCCAGACCACGATCATCCCCGCCTCCCGCACCGCCCTGTCCATGGCCCGCAGGCACGCACTGCCCCATCACTTCGCGCGCATCCACCCGCGGTTCCGCACCCCGGACGTCAGCACCTGGTGGGTGGCCGCCATCGCCATCGTCTGGTACGTGGTCGTCGCCCAGATCAGCGAGAACGCCCTGTTCGACTCGCTCACCGCCCTGTCGCTGCTGATCGCCTTCTACTACGCCCTCACCGGACTGGCCTGCGCCGTCTTCTACCGCCGCCATCTCACCGAGAGCGTCAAGCAGTTCTTCCTGATCGGCGTCGGACCGGTGGTGGGCGCCGGACTGCTCACCTGGCTGCTGGTGGAGTCGGTCATCGACATGGCCGACCCGGCGAACTCCTACAGCGGGGTCTCCTGGTTCGGCCTCGGCCCGCCCCTGGTCATCGGCATCGGCATCTCCCTCGCCGGAGTCGTCCTCATGATCGTCATGCGGTTCGTGTCACCGGTCTTCTGGTCGGAACGCCCCACGGTCGCCGACCCGGAACTCGTCCACCTCAAGGAGTCCTGAAATGTCCCTGGTCCTCGGCTACGACGAGTCCCCCGCCGCCGTCCGCGCCCTGCACGTCGCGATCGAGCTGGCGGCCGCGCTCCACGAGCCCCTGGTGCTGGTCTACGGCGCCGCCGCGCCGGGCGCGCTGGGGGAGGAGTACCGCACCCATCTGGAGGCCCTGCACGAGGCCGGCCGCAAGGTGCTCGACCATGCGGCCGGCGTGGCCGAGGGCGCGGGCGTTCCGACGACCATGGAGGTGCTCGACGAGAAACCGGCCCAGGCCCTGCTGGACGCCGCCCTGCGCCACGGCGCCCGCTTCATCGTGGTGGGCAGCTGGGGGGAGGGCCCGGTCCGCGGCGCCCTGCTCGGTTCGACACCCCACAAGCTGCTCCACCTGTCGCCGGTGCCGGTCATCTGCGTGCCGATGGACGAGGGAGGGAGTGAGGGGGAGTGAGAGAGGGGAAGGAGTGAGCGGGCGGCATCGCGACCGCCGCAGCCGGGCAGCCTTGCCTCATGCAAACGAACGCGAACGCTGATTCCGGCGTCCACGTCTGCTCCCTGAAGGCCGACACTCCCCAGCTGATCCGGCCCGGCACGGCCTACCAGATCGTCAGATTCCCGTTCGGGTCGGCGGAGCCGTACGACCGCTTCGGGATGCACCAGGCCGAACAGCCCGACGGCCGCGTGGTGGACGACTGGGCGAACGACGACCGCAGCGGACTGATATGGCCGTCCAAGCCGGGCTGGGGACACCTGTACGCGATGCTCCAGTGGGAGGCGGGCGGCTACACCGAGCTGCGCGACCAGTTCGTCCGCGACCCGCTGGGCCTGACCGCCGACCCCGAGGACACGACGGCCACCGAGCATCGCAGGCCCACGCCCGGCGGCCAGTACTACGTGAAGAGCCACGGCATCTTCGTCGACCCCGGCACCCCCCTGGCCCTGCGCGTCACCCACAACGACTCGGGCCCCCGGCGGCTGACACTCGCCGAGTTCAAACTCGTCATCCACGACGTCGCCTAAGGGCCTGTCTTTCGGATCTTGCCGCGGGTCGCGGGGTCCGGCACGCGCATCTGCGGCGTTGTCGTCGGTTGGCGACTCCCCCACGCTCGGCTGCGCTCGCGCGGAAGGGACCCCCAACGTGTCGCCCCCCTCCTCCGCCTTGCAGCTGCACGCACCAGACCCCGCTCGGGCCGGCTGAAAGAGCACCGCCACCGGAAGCGACAAGATCCGAAAGACAGGCCCTAACGGCGCAACCGCACTCCCCGCCGCCGGCTCCCGGCTGCTCGGCAGGCGTCCGGCCTACCAGATGAGGCACCAGTACCCGCCGTGCTCCCCGATCCCGACGCGGCCGCCGTGCGGGACCAGCCGGGGATCCACCCCGCCCACCGAGGCCAGCGAGCACACCGGGTCGCCGACCACCGCGTTCCCGGCCATCCGCCGGGCGGCAGCCGTGGCCGCGGCGGAGGTGTACCAGGTGGTGGTCACGGCGGGCGGGCGGTCACCGGGGCTCGGTGCCACCGGCAGCGCGGGAGTGGCCGAGGGGCGCGGCCGGTGCGGAGGCGTGGTCACCGCGGCCGTGGGCCGGGAAGGCCGGGCCGAGGGGGTGCGCCCCGGGGACCGGTCCGGCTTCGCGGTCGGTGTCCCGGGCTTCGGGGGCTTCGCGGTCGGTGTCCCGGGCTCCGGGGGCTTCGCGGTCGGTGTCCCGGGCTCCGCGGTCGGCTTCTCGGGCTTCACCGGCTTCGCGGTCGGCTTGAGGGTGCGACCGGGCGATGCGTCGGTGTCGGTCGGCGTGCGGCCGGGAGCCGGCGGCTTGCCCGGGGGACTCGTCCGCCGACCCGGGGCGGTGGTCGCCGGGCGACTCGGCGGAGCCTGAGGGGTACGGGCGGTGGCCGAGGCCCGTTTGCTGGGTGTCACCGGCCGCCGGGATGCGCCTGTGGCGGCCGGGCGGTCGCTGGGCCGGGCCGGCCGCCGCGTACCACCGGGCGCGGTGGGCCGACGAGTGGCGGCGGACGGCCGGGACGGAGCCGTGCCCGCGTCCCGGGTACCCGGCGGTTGCTGCCGCGGTGTCCGTGCCCCGGCGGTCGGCCGGCCGCTCGGCGGGGCCTGCTCCTGTGTGCGGGAGGTGGACGTGGGGCGCCGGCCGGTCGGGGACGGCCGGGAGGTGCGGTCCGTGGGCGTCGGCCGGGCCGACCGCGAGTCCGTCGGGCTCGGGCGCCTGGTGCGCGTCTCCTCCGGGCCGACCGTCCAGGTCGGCAGCGGATCGAGCGAGGGCAGGGCGATGTCGGTCGTGGAGGTCGGCTCCGGCCGCGCCCCGTCGCCGTCCTGGGACACCAGGGCCCACACGCCGACGCCCCCCAGGGCGAGCACGACGGCGCCCCCCGCGATCCAGGGGGCGCGCCGGGGTGGGCGTCGGTGACGGTTCATGGTTCTTACTCTGCTCCGCGATCACGAGGGCCGCTCGTCGCCGCCGGCGGCCCCGGGCGAGCGGCGCGGCCCCCCTCACGAACGCGACGCCCCGCCGACTGCCGCCCGCTGACAAGGGCTCAGCGGGGGTGCGGCGCCCGGACCGGGCGCACGCCTGCGGCCGTACGGCGCCACAGTTCATCCTCCGGGACGTCCTCCGGATGGGTCAGGAACTCCCGGACGAACCGGTCGGAAGCCGGCCCGGGTCGCACCCCCTCTCCCGTGTGACGGTTGCTTCCTGAACCGTTGACAGGTGCACAACACGGCGGGACTCTGAGAGCGCTCTCAAGGCCCCATATCGGCCATCACCGAAACGGAGACGGAGCATGCTTCGACTCATCAGACGCGTCCTCGAACGAAGGGCCGCCGCAGCGGGACCGGCCCTTGCCGCGCTCCTCGCCGGCTCCCTCCTGGCGGCCGGAACCCCGGCCACCGCCGAGGCCGCCGTCCCGGCGACCATCCCGCTGAAGATCACCAACAACTCCGGCCGCGCCGAGCCCCTGTACGTGTACAACCTCGGCACCGACCTCGCGTCCGGCCGTCAGGGCTGGGCCGATGCGAACGGCACCTTCCGTCCCTGGCCCGCGGGCGGCAACCCGCCGACGCCCGCACCCGACGCCTCGATCCCGGGGCCGGCGCCCGGGCAGACGGTGACGATCCGCCTGCCGGGGTTCTCGGGCCGTGTGTACTTCTCGTACGGCCAGAAGCTGGCGTTCAAGCTGGCCACCGGCGGACTGGTGCAGCCTGCCGTGCAGAACCCCTCCGACCCCAACCGCGACATCCTGTTCAACTGGTCCGAGTACACGCTCAATGACAGCGGGCTGTGGCTCAACAGCACCCAGGTGGACATGTTCTCGGCGCCCTACAGCGTCGGTGTCCAGCGGGGCGACGGCAGCACCGCGACCACCGGCCGGCTCAAGCCCGGCGGCTACCAGGGTGTCCTCAACACCCTGCGCGCCCAGCCCGGCGGCTGGGGCAACCTGATCCAGACCAGGTCCGACGGCACCGTCCTGAGGGCCCTGTCACCGCTGTACGGGCTGGAGACCGGCGCGCTCCCGGCCTCCGTCATGGACGACTACATCAACCGCGTCTGGCAGAAGTACTCCACCGAGACCCTCACGGTGACCCCGTTCGCCGACCGGCCCGGCACCAAGTACTACGGGCGCGTCTCCGGAGGCGTCATGAACTTCACCGACGGGTCGGGCGCCGTCGTCACCAGCTTCCAGAAACCCGACGCCTCCTCGGTGTTCGGCTGTCACGGCAAGCTCGTCGCGCCCAACGACCAAGTGCGCGGGCCCATCTCGCGCACCCTCTGCGCCGGCTTCAACCGCACCACCCTGCTGGTCAACCCCAACCAGCCCGACCCGGACGCCGGCGCCTTCTACAAGGACGGCGTCACCAACCACTATGCCCGCGCCATCCACGCCCACATGGCCGACGGCAAGGCCTATGCCTTCGCCTTCGACGACGTGGGCAACCACGAGTCCCTGGTGCACGACGGAAACCCGCAGGAGGCACGTATCACCCTCGAGCCCATGAACTGACCGACCCCCCTCTGATGCAACAGGCGCATCTCCAGGAGCCGGCGCGCGCCCCACTCTCGCCGTCCGCCTGACGCATGTGCCGCAGAACCGGAGCCCGTCGTGCGCCGCTCGCCCGACCGGGGCGGCGCACGGCGGGTCTGTTGTCACGGTCGGGAGCCTGTTCGGTGACGCCCCGTCAAATGAATCCTTCTCTCCCTCGCCAATTCCCTTGTATCTGGCAAGCATTGACTGTTCGTCAGTTCGCTGATCAACTACAACTTTGCCTTTCCTTGGTGTAGCTCCCCCGCGGTTTACGTGAGCCTCAGGAGCACAGGACGGTGACTCCAGTCCCATCAGCACCACCTGGCCCTGGTGTCACCGCTCCCCCACGTAGGTGAAAGGCAACAACGAACAGATGACAGTGAATCGCTTGCTGCGCCACGGCGGTCGTGCCATGGCACTGACGGCCGCCGTGCTCGGCACGGTCGCCGCGACCGCCGTGCCCGCCGCAGCCGACGACGACCAGCCCACCAGGGAGCAGATCCTCGCCGACTGCGCCTCCAGCGAGGGCCAGTGCACCTTCAACGACCCGAAGATCGGCGAGGCCTTCCTCGGCGAAGCCCGCCAGGTGTCCGACCTGCTCTACAACTGCTCCTCCTCACCCGCCTCCCAGACCCTGAGCTGGGCCGACACCGTGGGCTCCAGCCACTCGGTCGGGGGCTCGGTCACGGTGAGCGGCGGCCTCGAGGGCATCATCAGCGCCAGCCTGACCGCGACGTACAACTACACCTGGCAGAGCAGCCACACGGAGACCAGCACCGCCACGGTGACCGTGGCGCCGGGCGAGGTGGGCTGGATCTCCCGCGCCCAGGTCATGCAGCGCATATCCGGTACCTGGCAGACGCACTACGAGGACCGGAAGTGGGACCACTACTACTGGTTCGTGGACGACGTCATCACCAGCCCCGCGCCCAACGGCACCGACGGCAAGCGCAGCGCGGTGATGGTCAAGTCCCGCAAGATGACCGCCGAGGAGAAGAAGGCCTGCGCCTCCGAGAAGGCCGCCTCCGGGGACCGGGTGTTCACCCGCGCCTCCTGACGACGGCCGGACCCCGCCCGTGCGGCGGGGTCCGCTTCTGCCGCCCACCGGAATGCTCGGCGGCCGTCCCGTCAGCCGCCCCTCAGGGCTGGTAGCTCACCCCGTGGCGGCGGGGCGTGCCCGGAAGGCGTCCGCGTGCTCGGCCGCCCACTGGGCGAAGCTGCGGGCGGGCCGGCCGGTGACCTTCTCGACCGTGCCGGTCACCGTGCGCCCCACCTCGGGCGTGTGCCCGTAGGCCTCCAGCAGGAAGCCGATCACGTCCTCGGGGTGGCCGGACGCCCGCCACGGCGCCACGGCCTCCTCCTCGGTCAGAGCGACCACGGTGATGTCCCGGCCGCGCGCGGCGGCGATGGTCCTCACCTTGTCGCCGACGGTCAGCACCTCCGGGCCGGTGATCACATACTCCTGGCGGCCGTGTCCCTCCTCGGTGAGCGCGACCGCCGCGACCGCGCCGATGTCGCCCTCGTGGACCATGGCGCTCAGCCGTGCCACGAACGGCTCGCGGACCTCGTCCGAGCTCGCCACGGAGTCCGCCCACTCCAGGGCGTTGGCCATGAACTCCACCGGCATCAGGACCGTCCAGTCCGCACCCTCGTCCGCGCGCACCGCGTTCTCCAGCGGAGTCGGCCCGCCACCGTGCAGCACCGTGATCCGCCGCACTCCGGCGGCGCGCGCCAGTTCCAGGATCCGCGGGCCGGTCTCCAGCGGAGTGAAGTAGGGGGCCGCCGAAGGTGATCAGATGGAGGCCGGTGACCCCCTCCAGCGCGGGGGCGAGGCTCTCCGGTTCGGTCAGGTCGCCCTGGACCCTCGACGCCGGCCGGGAAGCCGTCGGCCCGCGCCGCGTCCCGGGTGAGGGCGCGCACCGCGTGGCCGCGGGCGAGCAGTTCAGAGACGACCTGGCGGCCGACGGTTCCGGTGGCTCCGGTGACAAGAATCTTCTGCGTCTGAGTCATGCCCCGACCGCAGAAAGCCTTGCGGTCAGCTTCTGTCCGCGGGTGACCGGGCCGGTCATGCCTTGCGGCCGACTCCTCCGAACATGGCGACCTCCGCGGGGGGTTCGCCGTCGACCGGGGTCGCATGCCAGCGATTGCAGGAGACCACCCCCGGCGGCAGCAGCTCAAGGCCGTCGAAGAAGCGCTCGACGGCCTCCGGGGTGCGCTGGGTGAGCTTCGGGGTGCCGTGGGCGTTCCAGAACTCGACCGCGGCGTCCACGTCGGGCATGTCCGGCCGGGTGATCGTGTGGGAGAGCACCAGATGACTGCCGGAGGGCAGCGCGTCCATCAGCCGGCGGACGATCCCGTACGCCTCGGCGTCGTCCTCGACGAAGATGACCACCCCGAGCAGGATCAGGGCCACCGGCCGGGTCAGGTCCAGGGTCTTCCCGGCCCGTTCCAGGATGGTGGCGACGTTGCGCAGATCCTCCTCGAGGTAGTCGGTGCGGCCCTCGGGGGTGCTGGTCAGCAGGCCCTCGGCATGGGCCAGGACGATCGGGTCGTTGTCCACGTAGACGACACGGGACTCCGGCGCGAGCCGCTGCGCCACCTCATGGGTGTTGTCGGCGGTGGGCAGACCGGTGCCGACGTCGAGGAACTGGCGTATGCCGCACCGGGTCACCAGATGGCCGACCGCCTCCTTGAGGAAGGCGCGGTCCGCGCGGGCGTACTCGCCGATGCCGGGGTGCAGTGCGCGGATCTGCTCGCCCGCCTGCCGGTCGACCTCGTAGTGGTCCTCGCCGCCCAGCCAGTAGTTCCAGATCCGTGCGGTGTGCGGCTGATCGGTTCTGATCCTGCCCTCGGCCATCCGGTGCGCTCCTCGTCGTACGGTGGGTTCAACTGCCAACCTACCGAACGATGTTGACGTTACCGGCGCCGATCGATCGCGTCCCGCGGGGCAGGGGCAGGGGCAGGGGCAGGGGCGGGGCCGGGCGACGGGCACGAGGAAGGGGTGACGAGCACGGGGGAGAACTGGATGAGCGCGTGGGGGAGGGGCGGCGGCGCCGTTCTGCCCGAGGCCCGCCGTGCGCCGTCACCTCATGTCATCGTGCGCAGCCCACATCCAGAACTTCGATCACATCACCGTGCCGGGTGTACACCAGCCAGCACCAGTCGCCGAACGCGGCGGCCAGATCCGAGGCCTGGGTCTCCCGGTCACCGGCCACGGCCCCGATCAGCGTGATGATCTCCTCGTGCACCTCGTCCGGGACATCGAACAGGACGCTCGCGGCCTGCTGGACCATTTCCACTTTCATTACGCCTCCCGCGGACAGCAGGAGCAGTTCAGAAGGTCTGACCAGCATAGTCCTCCGGACGGCCAATCCTCCTTGACAAGCCGAGACTCAAGTTTTATTCAGTTGACGTAGGCAACCCAGGTCCGTGGTCGCAGTGCGCAGGGGCAGGAGGTGGCCTGAATGAACGTGCCGGACCTGTACGCGGTGCTGGGGGTGGAGCCCTCGGCGACGGTCGAGGCGATCACCTCCGCGTTCCGCCGCCGGGTGCGGGAGCTGCGCCCCGACACCAGGGTGGACGCCGTGACGGCCGAGGAGTTCGGGCAGGTCCGTGCGGCCTACGAGACGCTGCGCGACCCGGAGCGGCGCGCGGCCTACGACCGTACCCACCGGGAGACGCGCCGCAGGCCACCGGTCCCGCCCCGCCGCTACGCGGCCGACCTCCTCGGTGCGCCGCCGGCAGAGCCGCCCCTGCGTGCGGGACCGGTCCGATACGAGCCCGGCAGGTGACCCGAGGACCGGTCCGCAGAACGTGCACAGGGCATGTTCGAGGAAGGAGAGTCCAGATGGCCCGTTCGGTCGGTATCGATCTCGGTACGACGAACTCGGTGGTCTCCGTCCTGGAAGGCGGCGAGCCCACCGTCATCACCAACACGGAGGGCGCCCGCACCACCCCGTCGGTCGTGGCGTTCGCCAAGAACGGCGAGGTGCTGGTGGGCGAGGTCGCCAAGCGGCAGGCCGTGACGAACGTGGAGCGCACCGCGCGGTCGGTCAAGCGGCACATGGGCGATCACGACTGGCGGTTCCCCGAGCACGGGGACATCGACGGCAAGCGGTACACCGCACAGGAGATCTCCGCCCGCGTTCTGCAGAAGCTGAAGCGGGACGCCGAGGCGTACCTGGGCGAGGAGGTCACCGACGCCGTGATCACCGTCCCGGCCTACTTCGACGACACCCAGCGGCAGGCGACCAAGGAGGCCGGTGAGATCGCGGGGCTGAACGTTCTGCGGATCATCAACGAGCCGACGGCCGCCGCCCTGGCGTACGGCCTGGACAAGGAGAACGACCAGACGGTCCTCGTCTTCGACCTCGGCGGCGGCACCTTCGACGTGTCCCTGCTGGAGATGGGCGAGGGCGTCATCGAGGTGAAGGCCACCAACGGTGACACCCACCTCGGCGGCGACGACTGGGACCAGCGGATCGTCGACCACCTGGTCAAGCAGTTCAAGAACAACTACGGCGTCGACCTGTCCAAGGACAAGATGGCCGTGCAGCGGCTGCGTGAGGCGGCGGAGAAGGCGAAGATCGAGCTCTCCAGCTCGACCGAGACGACCATCAACCTGCCCTACATCACCGCCTCCGCCGAGGGTCCGCTGCACCTCGACGAGAAGCTCACCCGTGCCCAGTTCCAGCAGCTGACCGCCGACCTGCTGGAGCGATGCAAGGTCCCCTTCCACAACGCGGTCAAGGACGCCGGGATCAAGGTGTCCGACATCGATCACGTCGTCCTGGTGGGCGGCTCCACGCGGATGCCCGCCGTCACCGACCTGGTGCGCGAGCTGACCGGCAAGGAGCCGCACAAGGGCGTCAACCCGGACGAGGTCGTCGCCGTCGGCGCCTCCCTCCAGGCCGGTGTGCTCAAGGGCGAGGTCAAGGACGTCCTGCTGCTGGACGTCACCCCGCTGTCCCTGGGTATCGAGACCAAGGGCGGCATCATGACCAAGCTGATCGAGCGCAACACCACGATCCCGACCCGCCGTTCGGAGATCTTCAGCACCGCCGAGGACAACCAGCCGTCGGTGACCATCCAGGTCTACCAGGGCGAACGGGAGATCGCGGCGTACAACAAGAAGCTCGGCATGTTCGAGCTGACCGGCATCCCGCCGGCGCCGCGCGGCGTGCCGCAGATCGAGGTCACCTTCGACATCGACGCCAACGGCATCATGCACGTCTCCGCCAAGGACCTCGGCACCGGCAAGGAACAGAAGATGACGGTGACCGGTGGCTCGGCGCTGCCGAAGGAGGAGATCGACCGCATGATGCGGGAGGCCGAGCAGCACGCCGAGGAGGACCGCAAGCGCCGCGAGGCCGCCGAGACCCGCAACCAGGCCGAGCAGCTCGTCTACCAGACGGAGAAGCTCCTGAAGGACAACGAGGGCAAGATCCCCGCCGATGCCAAGAGCGAGACGGAGGCGGCCCTGGGCGACCTGAAGGAGAAGCTCAAGGACGAGAACGCCGACACGGCGACGATCCGGGAGGCGGTCGATCACGTGGCGCAGACGGCCCAGAAGATCGGCTCGGCCCTGTACGCGCAGGCACGCCCGGAGGGCGCGGCCACCGGAACCTCCTCCACCTCCGGGGGCGGTGACTCCGGCGGCGACGACGACGTGGTGGACGCCGAGATCGTCGACGACGACAAGTCGGAGGCGAGCTGACGATGGACCGGGACGGGCTGCGGACCCAGGACACCGCCCAGCTGAGGCGGCTGCTGGAGGAGCGAACGGCCGACCTGCAACGGGTCAAGGCCGAGTACGACAACTACCGCAAGCGGGTGGCCCGCGACCGCATGGCCGTCCGCACCGTGGCGGCGGCCAACGTTCTCCGCGCGCTGCTGCCCGTCCTCGACGCCGTCGACCGCGCCTGCGCGCACGAGGAGATGACGCCCGGCCTCAAGGAGATCGCCGACACGCTGCGGGACCGGACGGGGTCGCTGGGCCTGCAGGCGTTCGGCGAGGTGGGCGACCCCTTCGACCCCGCCTGCCACGAGGCCGCGGCCTTCCACGCCGATCCGGACGCCACCGAGATGATCTGCAGCAAGATCCTCCGCCCCGGCTACCGCCTCGGCGACGAACTGCTGCGCCCCGCCTTCGTGGAGGTGACGGGCCCGCCGGCGGAGCAGAGCGGGAAGAGCGGCGGGGAGAGCGAGGAGACGCCCCCCGCCGCCGACGACACCGGGACGGACCGGACGGACGCGCAGGACCATTCCGGTGGCGGGCGTTCTGCCGCGCGGGAGCGTTCCGGCGGTCGGGACGGTGAGCAGAACCGGTCCGGCGAAGTGCCGTCCGGCGCGCAGAAGCGTTCCGACGGAGAACGGGCGGACGCTGAAAGCCGGCCCGGCGAAGGGCAATCTGCCGCGCCGCAGAAGCGTTCCGGCGGAGGGCGGCCGGTCCGCCCGGGACGGGCGCGCCCGCAGCAGGTCATCCACGGACCGTGGCCGGACCCCTGAGCCCGCTCGCGGGAGTGCGGCGTGACACTCGCCCGGAGGCGGGGCAGGATCTTGGCCGACCGACAGTCAGGTACCCCGCCGACGCCTGAAGACGGAAGGCCGAGCCGCCCATGCCCCGCCCCATCGCCACCAACACCCGCGTCGACCTCGACGGCCTGCTCGAGTTCGTCCGCCCGCGCCACCGCGCCCTGATCATCACCCGCCGCTCCGACGGCTCGCCGCAGGCGTCGCCGGTGACCTGCGGTGCGGACGACGCCGGGCGCCTGGTCGTGTCCACCTACCCCGAGCGGGCCAAGACCCGCAACGCGCGCCGCGACCCCGCGGTCAGCCTCGTCGTCCTGTCCGACGAATGGAACGGCCCCTGGGTGCAGGTCGACGGTGAGGCCGAGGTCCTCGACGTCCCGGAGTCCGTGGAGCCGCTGGTGGAGTACTACCGCAACATCTCCGGCGAGCACCCCGACTGGGACGAGTACCGCAAGGCGATGGTCGAGCAGGGCAAGTCGCTCATCCGCGTCACCCCACGCCGCTGGGGGCCGGTCGCGACGGGAGGGTTCCCCGCCCGTCTCGCCGGCTGATCGCACACGACCGCGCGCTTCCGGGTATCACTGCAAATCCGCTGATATGTTCCCTTTCGGTCCATTCAGGCCTCAACTGTTCGACCTATCAGCGGAAAGGAACGCAGCCACGTCCCCCGTCGATCCCGAGCGCGCGCCCGATCCCGCCGCGGTCAGGCGCCACCCGGTCCGGCGCCGGCGGAATCCGCGGCTGCGCCGGTCGGACATCACCGTGACGGACGAGCGGGCGGTCAGACGCGCCGTCAAGGCCGCCTCGCCGGGCAACGCCATGGAGTGGTTCGACTTCGGCATCTACGCCTACCTGGCCGGCATGCTGCTGCTCGGCCTGTCCCTGGTCTGCCTCCTGGGCACCATGTCGGCGGCGCTGCCGGCCATGTTCCCCACGGCCGTGCGCTACGGCTCCCTCTCCGTCGGCTGCAACCTCTCCGCCTCGCTCTTCGGCGGCACCACCCCGCTGGTCATCACCGCCCTGATCAGCGTGACCGGCTCGGACATGATGCCGGCGTACTACTCGATGGCCGCCGCCCTGGTCGGCGTCATCGCGGTCGCCTGCATGAAGGAGACGGCGCAGCGCCCCCTGGAGGGCTCGCCGCCCTCGGTCCAGACGCCCGAGGAAGCGGCGGAACTGGTCGAGTCACAGGCACCGACGCCGAAGTTCTGAGCCCGCGCCGGCGCCGCAGTCGATTCCCGCCACGGCAGGCGTGAGTGAGAGGGCCCCGGGCGGAGCAGAATGCCGGTGCGCGTGAGTCGGTGTCAGGAACCCGACAAGCGTGCGAGGTTCGTTCCGTCCGTCCGCAGCCGACCCTGGAGATGGCACATGCAGCCCAGTTCCCGGCGCGCCACCGGCGCCAGACGTGCTCTCGCGGCCGTCGTCACCGCACTGGCCCTCGCCGCGGCCGCCCCGTCACAGGCCTCCGCCCAAGGAACGGAGGACACCCACGGAGTGAAGGGGCGTCAGGTCCCGCTGCGGGTGGCGACCTACAACATCCGCGCCGGAGCCGGCCAGGACAACGTCTTCGACCTCGACCGTACCGCCCGGGCGGTACGCGATCTGCACGCCGACGTCATCGGCCTGCAGGAGGTCGACGTCCACTGGGGCGCCCGCAGCGACTTCGTCGACGAGGCCCGGGCCCTGGCCGAGAAGCTGCGGATGCGGGTCTTCTTCGCCCCCATCTACGACCTGGACCCGGCCAGCGAGGGCGGCAAGCGCCGGCAGTACGGCGTGGCGATACTGAGCCGCCACCCGGTGCTGGACGCCGAGAACCACGAGATCACCCGGCTCTCCACCCAGACGCCCGACCCGGTGCCGGAACCGATGCCCGGATTCGCCGAGGTGGTGGTCAAGGTGCGGGGCGTCCCGGTCCATGTCTACTCGACGCACCTGGACTACCGGTCCGATCCGTCGGTGCGTGCCGCCCAGGTGCGGGACATGCTGGCGGTGCTGGCCGAGGACCGGGGCCCGAAGATCCTGGTCGGTGACTTCAACACCGAGCCCTCGGCCCCCGAACTGGCCCCGCTGTGGCAGCGGCTGCGGGACGCGGCCCCCGACGGCGGCGGCACCTACCCGGCCGCCGTCCCGGTCAAGCGCATCGACCTGGTGACCGTCTCACCCGGGGTGACCGTGGCCGGTGCCCGCACGGTCGCGACCGACGCCTCGGACCACCGCCCGGTCGTCGCCGACCTGAGACTCCGCAGGCACCACCACTGACACCCCGCGGCACGAGGACTCGGGCGAGGAGCCCGGGGTCACTCCTGGCCGGAGACGCTCATCTCGCCCAGCAGCGACCAGTCGTCCTGCGGGACGGTCGTGTTGACGATCCGGGGCGTCTCGGCCAGGTGGGGCGGCAGCGTCTGCTGCGCCTTGCGGAAGTGCTCGGACTGCACATGGGCCGCCCCGGCCTCGTCGTCCCGGAAGGCCTCGACGAGCACGTACTCCGTGGGGTCCTCCACGCTGCGGGACCAGTCGAACCACAGACAGCCCGGCTCCTGCCGGGTCGCCGTGGTGAACTCGGCGGTGATCTCGGGCCACTGGTCGGCGTACTCGGGACGGACGCGGAACTTTGCGGTGATGAAGATCATCGGTCTCCCTGGTAGTTCGCGGTTCACCATGATCGTAACCGGCCGGGGTCGCCGGGCCGCGGCCTCAGGCCGGCAGGATGCGCAGGCGCCGGGGCTGCTCCGCCGCGGCCCGGGGCCGTGGCAGGCCCCGGCGGCCGGGTGTGACCGACCCCAGGATGCTGGGCCGGCGGGCGCCGGTGCACGCCGGGATGGTGCCGTTGAGCCCGTGCACGGTGAGGAACCCCAGGACGGCGAAGGCGTACGCCTCCTTGGCGGCCGACGGCAGCCCCAGCTCGTCCGAGGTGCGCAGCGGGATGCCGCCCAGCTCGGTGCGCAGCATGGCCATCAGGGTGGGATTGCGGGTGCCGCCTCCTGAGGCGGCGACCTCTCCGGCCCCGGCCGAGCGGACCGCGTCGGCGACCGTGCGGGCGGTGAGCCGGGTGACGGTTGCCACCACGTCCTCCAGGGGGAGCGGACCGCAGGCGCTCAGCGCATCGCGCAGATAGGGCCAGTGGAACAGCTCCTTGCCGGTCGTCTTCGGCGGCGGCTCGGCGTAGTACGGCTCGTCGAGGAGCCTGCGCAGCAGGGTCTCGTCGACCCTGCCGCGCGCCGCGAGAAGCCCGTCCTCGTCGTAGTCCATCCGGCCCTCGGTGAGGGCGTGAACGGCAGCGTCGGCGAGGGCGTTGGCGGGTCCGGTGTCGAAGGCCACCGGGTCTCCTGCCGCGCCCGCGACGGTGAGGTTGGCGATGCCGCCGAGGTTCAGCGCGGCGGACACTCCGGGCCGGCCGCGCAGCCACAACACGTCGACGATGCTCACCAGGGGAGCGCCCTGCCCGCCCGCGGCGACATCGCGGCTGCGCAGGTCGGACACGACCGGGCAGCCGGTGGCCTCCGCGATCCAGGCGGGCGACCCGATCTGCAGAGTGCCGTGCACCCGGCCCTGCTCGACCCAGTGGAAGACCGTCTGGCCGTGCGAGACGACGAGTTCGGCGCGCCCGTCGCACAGCTCCCGGTCGGCCCGGACGGCCAGCTCCGCGAAGACCTGACCGATCCGGGTGTCGAGCCGGCACACCTCGCCCAGCGTGGTCGCCGCCGGCGGCAGCGCACCGGCCAGCGCGCTCCGCAGCTCCTCCGGGTACGGCTCGCTCACCATGCCCAGCGGCCGCAGCAGCAGGCTGTCGCCGTCGAGGGCCAGGTCCGCCGCTGCGGCGTCCACCGCGTCGTGCGAGGTCCCCGACATCAGCCCGACGACCCGCATGCCCGCCCCGGACTCCTTGCCGCCGGCCATCAGTTGCGCAGCGCCCGGCGGTGGTCGTCGCCGCGCAGTGTCAGCAGGGCGACGGTGCTGACGGCACAGGTGACGACCACATAGTGCGCGGGGATGTCGATGTTGCCGGTGCGCTTGATCGCCTCGGTGATGATCAGACCCGCGCACCCGGAGAACACCGCGTTGGACAGCGCGTAGGCCAGCCCGAGACCGGTGTAGCGGACGCGGGTCGGGAACATCTCGGCGAGCATCGCCGGTCCGGGACCGGCCATCATGCCGACGACGGCACCGGCGACGAACACCGCGACGCCCTTGGAGCCCGTGGAGGACCCGGGGTCCTGCAGCAGATCCAGCAGCGGGAACGCGAGGACGGCCACCAGCACGGCCCCGGCCACCATCACCGCGCGCCGCCCGATCCGGTCGCTGAGCGCGCCCGCCGGGATGATGGAGGCGGCGAAGCCCAGATTCGCGAGCACGGTCGCGATCAGCGCCTGCTGGAAGCTCGCATTGAGGGTGCTCTGCAGATAGGACGGCATCACGACGAGGAAGGTGTACCCGGCCGCCGACCAGCCCATCAGCCGCCCGGCGCCCAGCGCGATGGCCTTGGCGACCTCCCGGGCCGGGGCGGCGGTCACCGCATCCGCCCGCGGGGTGTCCTTCGCCTGCGGGGTGTCCTTCGTCTGAAGACCCCGGTCCTGCGCGGCCCGCTCGCTCGTCCCGGGGCTCCGGTCCCGGGCGGCCCGCTCGAAGGAGGGTGTCTCCTCGAGCCTGAGGCGCAGCCACAGGGCGGCGAGTCCCAGCGGCAGGGTCAGCAGGAACGGCAGCCGCCAGCCCCACCCGTTCAGCTGCGACTCGCTCATCACCGTGGCGAGCAGCGCGGCCATGCCCGCTCCGCCGAGCAGGCCGAGCGCCACCGTGAAGGACTGCCACGCCCCGTAGAGCCCGCGCCGTCCGGGCGGGGCGAACTCCGTCATCACCGAGACCGCACCGCCGAACTCCCCGCCCGCGGACAGTCCTTGCACGATCCGCAGCAGGGTGAGCAGCCAGGGCGCGGCGGCTCCCACCGTGGCGTAGGTGGGCAGCAGGCCGATCAGGGTGGTGGCCACCGTCATCATCAGCACCACCAGGATCAGCGTGGGCCGCCGCCCGATCCGGTCGCCCACCCGCCCGAACACCGCGGCACCGATGGGGCGGAAGAAGAAGGCGAGCGCGAACGAGGCGTACGTCTTGACCAGCGCCTCGATCTCGCTGCCGCCGTCCGGGGTGAAGAAGTTGGCGGCGATGATCGTGGCGAAGTAGCCGTAGACCCCGAACTCGTACCACTCGATGAAGTTGCCGACCGACCCGGCGACCAGCGCCCGTCGTGCCCGTGGTGGTCGAGCGGTTCCCTCGGCGGTGTCGTGCACGGGGGTGGTCATACGGCGCGCCCCTTCAGGGTCTGGGTGATGCGGAAGGAAAGATTCCCTGGACTGGCAGTAAGTTTCAGCAGCTCACGCGAAACTGTCAATAACTTTCACCTGGGGTGCTGCTCGATCACCGGTCGTTTTTGATCATCAGCTCCGCGGCGTGTCCCGCGCCTACCGGGACACGCGGTAGTGCAGGTACACGACGCGGGAGGCGAACGTCCGGCTCTCGACCAGTTCGAGATCCACCTGGCGTTCGTGCCGGGGGAAGAAGGGTGTGCCGCCGCCGACCAGGACGGGGTGCACCATGGTCCGGTACTCGTCGATCAGCCCGGCCTTCGCCGCCTCGGCCGCCAGCGTCGCGCCGCCGATCGCGATCTCGCCCTCCCCGGGCTCCGCCCGCAGCCGCTCGATCTCCTCCGCCACGCTGCCGGAGGCGAGGCGGGCATGCCCCCGCACCTCGGTCAGCGTGCGGGAGAACACCACCTTGGGCAGCGGATTCCAAAGGGAGATCCACTCGCGCTGCGCCTGGTCCAGCGAGGGGTCCTGCGCGGCCGTCTCCCAGTACAGCATCGTCTCGTACAGCCGCCGTCCCAGCAGATGCACGCCGACCCCGCGGATCTCGTCGATCCAGAACCGGAAGATCTCGTCGTCCGGCTCCCCCCAGTCGAAACCGCCGTCCGGCCCGGCGATGTAGCCGTCGAGCGACATGCTCATCGAATAGGTCACGCTGCGCATCGGGCCTCCTCGGTGACGGGTCCGGCCGTATGACCACCCACGGTCGCGGAACTCATCGCAGGCCGCACGTCCGCCGGTGACGGCACAATGGGACGCAGCGGTATGAAGTGATTTGTCCCATCATGTCGAGGACGTGGCGGATGTCGGTAGATCACAAGGAGAACCGGAGCGCGCCGGAACGGCAGCGTTCCGAGCCCGGGACGCTGCTGGAGCACGTCTCCGTCGCCGTCCTCGGCATCGACGACCGCGACCGGATCTGCTTCTGGGGGCCGGGCGCCCAGGATCTCTTCGGCTACGACGAAGCGGCCCTCACCGAGCCCGTCGACCTTCTCTTCGACGAGCACGAGCCGGGCCCCGGCCCACCCGGAACACCAGCCGGCAGCTATCTCGCCGACCAGGGCCGCACCCTCGGCTACTGGCGCGGCCGGCTCCCTGTGCGGCACCGGGACGGGAGCATCTTCGACTGCGGCTTCCGCGCCTTCACGATCACCGGCGGCGACGGCAGCACCGTGGTGATGGCCCTGGCCAGCAGAAGCGCGGAGCTGGACCGGGTCAAGACCAACCTGGCGTTCGTCGACGCCCTCTTCGACGCCTGCCCGATCGGCCTCGTCCAGCTGGACCAGGACCTGCGCTACACGCACCTCAACCAGGTGCTCGCCGACATGGACGGCATCACCGTCGAGGAGCACATCGGCCGCCGCATGCCGGACGTCATGGCACCACGCGACCCCGCCGCACTGGAGCGGCTGCTGCGCAGCGTGGCCGAGCACGGCCGCTCCGTCGTCGGCCACCTCGTCCCCGTCCGGCACGCCCAAGGGGAACGGGTCAGGTCACTGAGCCTGTTCCCGCTCAGCCGGGCCACCGGCACCCGGCCGGGCATCGGCGGAGTCGTCATCGACGTCACCGACCGGGAAGCCGCCATCCTCGAGGCCGCGGAGTCACGCGCCCGGCTCGAACTGCTGGACCGGGCCACCGCCCGGATCGGCACCACCCTGGACGTCAAGGTGACCGCCGGCGAACTCGTCGAGGCCGCGGTCCCCGACTTCGCCGACGCGGCCGTGGTGGAGCTCGTCGACTGCATGGGTGAACCCGAGATCTTCGACCCGGCCCTGCCGCTGATCACCCAGCGGATCGCCTCCGGCACGGTGCTGCCGCCCCCCGCCGAGGAACTCGTCGGCGGCGTGGACACCGTCCGGTACCCGCCCGGCTCCAGCATCCACCGCATGCTGCGCACCGGCCGCCCGATCGCCGTCCCGGTGGACTCCGGCTTCCTGAGGAGCACGGTCCTGCGCGAGGACCGCACCCGGGTCCTCCTCGAAAGCGGTCTGACCGGCCTGCTCATCGCGCCGCTGATCGCCCGCGGAACGGTCCAGGGACTCACCATGTTCGGCCGCTCCGACGCCCGGCCGCACTTCACCGAGCAGGATCTGCGGCTCGCCGCCGAGCTGTCCGCCCGCGCCGCCCTCTGCCTGGACAACGCGCGCCTGTACACCAGGGTCCAGGACATCGCCCTCACCCTCCAGCGGGCCCTGCTGCCCGCCAGCCTGGCGACCAGCCCCCATGTCGAGATCGCCCACCGCTATGTCCCCGGCAGCCACGCCAGCCTGGTCGGCGGCGACTGGTACGACGCGATCAGCGTGCGCGGCGGGCGGGTCGCCCTCGTCGTCGGCGACGTGATGGGCCACGGGGTGCCCGCGGCGGCGGCCATGGGCAGGCTGCGCATCACCGCCCGGACCCTCGCCCGCAGCGGTCCGGACCCCTCCGCGCTGCTCGCCGAGCTGGACATCTCCGCCCAGGAGGCGGGCATCGACCTGGCCACCTGCCTCTACATCGACTACGACCCCGGCACGGGCCGCGCCCGCATCGCCAGCGCCGGCCACCCGCCCCTGCTCGTCCGCTCGCCGGACGGCCGCGTGGATACCGTCTGCGACACCCCCGGAGTGCCCCTCGGCGTGGGCGGGCACCCCTTTCACACCACCGAGATCACCCTGCCCGACGGCGCCGTGCTCGCCCTGTACACCGACGGCCTGGTGGAGACCCGGGACCGGGGCATCGACGAGGGGGTGGCGGCGGCCGCCGCCGTGCTGGGCAGTGCCACGGACGGTCTGGAGGAGACGGCGGACCGCTTGCTGTTCCAGCTGCTGCACGGCCCGCCGGGCGACGACACGGTCCTGCTCCTGGCCCGGGTCCGCCACCGTCGCTCACCGTGACGATCGGACCGGTGCCGCCCTCACCGGATGATCAGGGCCGGACCCGGACCGGACTCATGTCCGTGCCCTCACAGTGCGCGCGCCGCGTACGCCCTGACGTCGGCGTCCACGTCGCCCGTCGCCGTGGCGAGGGCCGCGCGGGCCTCCTCGTGGGCGCGGTGCCGGGTCAGCGCGGTGACGGACGCCTTGCGCACATCGGCGTTCGGATCGGCGAGCGCCTTGGCGAGGGCAGGCACGGCGAGGTCCGCATCCGCACGTGACAGGGCGGTCGCCGCCCCTGCCCGTGCCTGCCAGGCCGGGTCGGACAGTGCGGCGACGGCGCGCTCGGCCAGCGGCGCCGGGCATCCCGTCGTGCCCAGTGCCTCGAAGGCGGCCGCCCGGACCAGCGCGTCGGGGTCGTCGATGAGCGAGGCGAGCGCCGAGCGGACCGCCTCGGGACCGGGGCCGGCGGACGCCGAGCAATCCGTTGAAGTGCCGGTGACGGCGGCCAGGCCCTTGGCGACCGCGACGCGCACCTCGCGGGAGGGCTCGGCGGTCGCCGCGCGCGCCAGCACCTCGACGGCGTCCACCGAGACCAGCGCCCGCACGGCCGCGACCCGGACACCTATGTCGGCGTCCCCGAGGAGATCCGCGAACCGGCCCGCGTCCCCCAGACGCAGGACGCGCAGCGCGTCCAGTGCGGCGGCCCGGGAGACCGGATCGGCCTGCGACAGCGCGGCGACCAGCCCGTCGCGCAGGGCGGGTTCGGGCGGCAGCGTCTCCACCAGTTCGCGCAGCGAGTCGGCCGCTGCCGAACGGACCCCGGCATCCGGGTCGGCGAGCGCCGCGGCCAGCGCCGGCCCGCTGCCCGGTGGCGCCGTCTCCGTCAGCACCGTCACCGCGGTGCGCCGGACGGCGGGCTCGGGGTCGGTCAGGTAGGGAGTCAGATCCGCCAGCCCCGGCTCGTCCTCCGCGAGGGCGAGCAGGTCCAGCAGGCGCGGACTGACCGGCGTGTCCGCCTCGCCGCCCGTACCGCCGGCGTCCCGGCCGGCGGGCGTCCTCGGCCGCATCGCCACCGGCGCCGCCTCCCGGGCGCCCGCGGTCGCCACCTGCTCCGGGTGGACCTCCCCGATGTGGCGGGACGGCCCTCCTACCGGGCTGAAGCCTTCGACCGGGACCACATAGGGGGCCACCGGCCGCGCCGTGAACTCCATGACGCCGGCGGGGGACTTGCGCAGATCCAGGTGATGGAACCACGACGCGTCGTCCCGGTGCGGATGGTCCAGACGGTCGTGGTACAGCCCCCAGCGGGACTCGGTACGGGCCAGGGAGGCCCGCGCCGCCATCTCGGCACAGTCGCGGATGAACGTCACCTCCGCGCAGCGCATCAGCTCGTGCGGGGTGCGGGCGCCCATCGCGGCGATCTCGCCGCGCATCCGCTCGAACGCCTCCAGCGCCAGCGACAGCCGGGCCCCGGACTTCGGCGGCGCCACATAGTCGTTCACGAACCGGCGCAGCTTGTACTCGACCTGCGGCTGCGGCGGGCCGTCCGGGTTGCGCAGCGGACGGTAGATCAGCTCGTGTGCCTCGCGCACCTGGCCCGCGGGCAACTCCCCGCCGAACGGCGCGTACTGGGCCGCGTCCGCGCCCGCGAGGTCACCGAACACGAACGCGCCGATCATGTAGTTGTGCGGCACACAGGCCAGATCGCCGGCGGCGTACAGCCGGTCCACCGTGGTGCGGGCGTGGTCGTCGACCCGGACGCCCGAGGCGGAGTGACCGCCGCACAGGCCGATCTCGGAGATGTGCATCTCCACGTCGTGGGTGCGGTAGTCGTGCCCGCGGCCGGCGTGGAAGGTGCCGCGGGTCGGGCGCTCGGTGGTGTGCAGGATGCCTTCCAACGCGGACAGCGACTCCTCGGGCAGATGACTGAGCTTCAGATACACCGGGCCGCGGTCGCTGGCGACCTCCGCCGCGAACTCGGCCATCATCTGCCCCGACCAGTAGTCGGAGTCCACGAAGCGCTCGCCGTGCCGGTTGACCTGGTAGCCGCCGAAGGGGTTGGCGACATAGGCGCAGGCGGGACCGTTGTAGTCCTTGATCAGCGGGTTGATCTGGAAGCACTCGATGCCGGTCAGCTCGGCGCCCGCGTGATACGCCATGGCGTAGCCGTCGCCCGCGTTGGTGGGGTTCTCGTAGGTGCCGTAGAGGTAGCCGGAGGCGGGCAGTCCGAGCCGCCCGGCGGCGCCGGTCGCGAGGATCACGGCTCCGGCGCGCACGGTGACGAACCGGCCGGTGCGGGTGTTGAAGCCCGCCGCGCCCACGGCGCGCCCCCGCACGGTCAGCACCCGCACCGGCATCACCCGGTTCTCGATGCGGATCCGCTCCCGCATCTCGCGCCGCCGCAGCTGCCGGTACAGGACCTTCTTGACGTCCTTGCCCTCCGGCATCGGCAGGACGTAGGAGCCGGAGCGGTGCACCTGGCGGACCGCGTACTCGCCGTGCTCGTCCTTCTCGAACTTCACCCCGTACGACTCCAGCCGCTGCACCATGGCGAAGCCGCGGGTGGCGGTCTGACGGACGGTGGACTGGTCGACGATGCCGTCGTTGGCGCGGGTGATCTCGGCCACGTAGTCGTCCGGTTCGGCGCGGCCGGGGATGACGGCGTTGTTGACGCCGTCCATGCCCATGGCCAGGGCACCGGAGTGGCGCACATGGGCCTTCTCCAGCAGCAGCACTGCGGCGCCGTGCTCGGCCGCGGTCAGCGCGGCCATCGTGCCGGCGGTGCCGCCGCCGATGACGAGGACGTCGCAGGAGAGCTCTTCGGCGTCGGTGAGGTCGGGGATCTCCACCAGAGGGCCTTTCAGGTACCGAGGGATGTCAGGACGTCGCGCCGCAGCGCGCGATGCGCCGGGTCGTCGTGCGCGGCCCGCTCACGAGGACGCGGGACGTCCCGCACGGCGAGGAGCCGGCCCGCGCCCAGCAGGGCCACCCGGTCGCCCAGGAACAGGGCCTCGTCCACGTCATGGGTGACGAAGACGACGGTCGCCCCCGTGCCGTGCAGGACCTCCACCAGCAGGTCCTGCATGCCGGCCCGGGTCTGGGCGTCCAGGGCGCCGAACGGCTCGTCCATCAGGACCGCGCGCGGGCTCGCGACCAGGGCGCGGGCCAGCTGGGCCCGCTGACGCTGGCCGCCGGAGACCCGGTGCGGCAGCCGCTGGGCGTGCTCGGCGAGCCCGACCCGCTCCAGCCACGCCTCGGCCCGCGCCCGGCGTTCGCCCCGGGGCACGCGCCGGATCGCCAGCGGCAGTTCCACATTGGCGCGCAGCGTGCGCCAGGGCAGCAGCGCGTCCTCCTGGAACACCAGGGCGCGCTCGGCGGACGGCCCGGTCAGCCGGCGCCCGTCCTGGGTGAGCTCCCCGGCCAGCGGCGGAAGCAGCCCGGCCAGGGTGCGCAGCAGCGTCGACTTGCCGCAGCCGGAGGACCCGACGACGGTGAGGATCTCGCCCGGCGCCACATCGAGGTCCACCCCGCGCAGCACCTCGGCGCCCGGACGCCCCAGGGTGGCGGCCCGCAGACCGAGCCCGGCGCCGGAGCGCGGCGCGGAACCGGCATCGGACGCGCCGGTCGTACGGACACCGTGCGCGGTGGTCGTGCGGACGCCGGCCGCGGTGGCCGTGCGGACATCGGACCCACCGCTCGTACGGACGTCAGACGAGCTGGTCATGGGGAACCTCCTGCTTCGTCGGGACGGCGGCGGGTGCCGAGGAGGGGGCCGCCGGAGCCGGCCGCTCGGTCCGTGCCCCGGGCACGTACGAGGTGCGCGGCAGCCAGCGGGTCAGCCGCCGGCCCAGCAGCTCGACCGCCGTGGAGGTGAGCCAGCCCAGCACGCCGATGGTGACCATGCCGACGAACACCCCCGGATAGTCGACGACGGTGTAGTCCTGCCAGGTGCGGTAACCGACCCCGTACTGGCCGGAGATCATCTCGGCGGAGATCACACAGATCCACGACACGCCGATGCCCACCGACAGACCGCCGAAGATCCCGGGCAGCGTGCCCGGCAGGACCACCGAGCCGAGGATCCGCCACCGGCCCCCGCCCATGGTGCGCACCGCCTCCTCCCACACGGGACTGAGCGCGCGCACCGCGTGCCGGGTGGAGACCAGCACCGGGAAGAACGCGGCGGTGAAGGTGATGAAGACGATGCCCTGCTCGTTGGACGGGAACAGCAGGATCGCCACCGGCACCAGGGCGATGGCCGGGATCGGCCGGACCACCTCCAGCAGCGGCCCGAGCAGATCCTCGGCGAGCCGGGAACGGGCGATCAGCACACCCGCGGCCACCCCCAGCACCGCGGCCAGCAGAAAGCCGGTGACGATCCGGGTGAGGCTGTCGGTCAGGTCCGTCCAGTAGTCGGGGCCGGACAGCCGTCCGGCGAACGCGTGGGCCACGTCGCCGACCGTGGGGAACTGCGAGAAGCGCAGCCAGATGTCCACGTCCAGGCTGGTCAGCAGCTGCCAGAGGCCGAGGGCCGCGGCGAGCGCGCCCGCCCGCAGCGCGAACCGGACGGCCCGGGGTGCGGTCCTGCTCATGAGGCACGCTCCAGTGCCTCCGCGTAGCTGATCACCCGGGCTCCGTCGTGCCGGGCGGCGTACGCCCGCGCCGTGGCCGGCGCGA
Source organism: Streptomyces thermospinosisporus (assembly GCF_039526425.1). Classification (NCBI taxonomy): domain Bacteria; kingdom Bacillati; phylum Actinomycetota; class Actinomycetes; order Kitasatosporales; family Streptomycetaceae; genus Streptomyces; species Streptomyces thermospinosisporus. The sequence continues at coordinate 15,711 of NZ_BAAAIZ010000006.1, read as the reverse complement.
CGAACGGCAGCAGCTTCCCGCCGTCGGCCACCCACACCGCCTTGTCGGCGAACCAGAAGGTCCCGGTGGTGGCGTCGGGGACGTACGCGGCCCTGACCTCGCCCGGGTGGGCGGCCACATGACGCAGCAGCTCCTCCGGCGAGGCGAAGGTGCGGGTCCGCGCGGCGCCCTTCGGCCAGACCTCGCTCTCCGGGGTCGGCGGCGCCGACGCCACCCGCTCGGCGTACGACGCCCCGAGCGCCTTCCGCACGTACCGGTCGTCGACGAAGGCGTCCACGTCCACGTCACCCGTCAGCTTCGCGGACTTCAGGATCGACACGTCCTGCTTCAGCGCCGACACCAGCCCGGGCTTGATCGCCGGGTCGAAGGTGGCGATGCCGTGGGCGCCGTTGTAGAGGTAGACGACCTCGGCCGGCAGCCCCGTGGCCTCGGCGACCTTCTCCGCCGCGGCCACCGGCCGCTCGTTGAGATAGTCGGTCGCCTCTGCCTGGGCCTTCAGGAACGCATCCAGCACCGCTGGATGCTTCTTGGCGAAGTCCTCGCGGACCGCGACCCCGTGGAAGGTGGGAAGGTTCAGCTGCGCCCCGTCGTACAGCGCCTTCGCCTTGCCCTGGTGGGCGAGCAGACCTGGCCAGGCGACGAACTGCGACAGGGCGTCCGCGCTGCCCGCCGACAGCGCCGAAGCCCCCACCGCCGGCTGCTGGTTGAGCTTCTCGATGTCCTTGGCCGGGTCGATCCCGGCGCGCTGCAGCGCCCGCACGAGCGTGCCGTCGGCCGCCGAGCCGACGCTGGTGGACACCTTCTTGCCCTTGAGGTCCTTCAGCGAGGTCAGCTTCGAGTCAGGGGCGGTGACGACCGTGTTGAGGCCGCCGCGCAGGTTGTAGCCGGTCACGGACACCATGCGGGTCGGGCGGTTGAGCTGCTGACCGCGCGCCGCGTTGATGAGCAGCGGGAAGTCGCCCATCGAGCCGATGTCCGTCTTCCCGGCGGTCATCTGGGCGGTGATCGGCGCCCCGGTCGCGTGGTCCTGCCAGACGACCTTGTACCTGCGGCCGTCGCCGAGCGCATCGAGCTGCTTCTCGAAGTAGCCGAGGGAGCGGAGCAGGGTGCCCGCCGTGACCGTGTTGATCGTCTTCGACTGATAGCCGACGGTGACCGTGACCGTGCCGTCGTCACCGGCCCGGGCATCGCCGCCGCAGGCCGTCAGCGGAGCGAGCAGGACGACGGCCGACGCCGCGACTGCAGTGCGTTTCATGGGAGTTCGTCGCCTTTCACCGGAGCAGATAGGGCATGTTGACCGTGACGGCTCCGGTGGGACAGCGAGCCGCGCACGGGCCGCAGTACCAGCACTCGTCGACGTGCATGTACGCCTTGCCGCTGCTCTCGTCGATGGCGAGGGAGTCCAGCGGGCACATGTCCACGCAGAGCGTGCAGCCGACGATGCACTTCGACTCGTCGATGGTCACGGGCACATCGGCCCGCTGGGGCACCAAGGGCATGGCTGTCTCCAGGAAGGTGTTGCAGGGGGGAGGGCTCGAGGTCAGGGCGAGCGGCGCAACAGGCCGCTCATGGTGATGCGGTCACCGCGGAACCGGATGAACTCCAGGTCCACCGGGCGGCCGTCGGCGAGATGCGTGAGGCGCTCCAGCATCAGGACGGCGGCTCCGTGCGGCGCCTCGAGGACGGCGGCGGAATGGGTGTCCGCGGTCACCGCCTCCAGGGTGATCTCGGCATGCCCGAGGGGCTGCCCCGCCACGGCCTCCAGCAGCCGGAAGACGTCCGTGTTCTCCAGGTCGGCGCCGAGCAGAGCGGTGCCGATGTCCAGAGGGATGTACGTCAGGTCGAGGGACAGCGGAAGACCGTTCAGCCGGCGCAGCCGCTCGATGTACAGGACGTCCGAACCGGGCGGCACGCCCAGCCGCCCGGCCACCGGCGCGGGTGCCGGGACCGGACCCATGGTGCGGACCTCGTTGGTCACCTGCCCGTGTTCACGCAGGGTCTCCGCCAGGCCCATCAGGCGGTCCAGCCCGTGGGGGTACTTGCGGGCCACGACCACCGTGCCGACACCGGGCTGCCGCTGCACCAGCCCCTCCGCGCGCAGCAGGTCGAGAGCCTGGCGCACGGTGTTGCGGCTCGCGCCGTAGTCGGCCGCGAGGACCGACTCGTGGGGGAGCACACCGTCGGCGAAGACGCCGGACAGCAGCTGGTGACGCAGCAGGTCGGCGAGCTGCCGTGCCCGGTCGGCACGCAGCCGGCGCCGCGTCCGGTGCGCCGCGACGGTGGTCGCGGCGGCGTGCCCGGAGTGGTCTCGGATGCGGTCGGCGGGTGGCATGGCAGGAACCATACCTATCCGATAGGGAAAGTAGTATTGCGACAGTATTGCGCCATCTGACACCTCGCCACATATGCCTCTGACCTGCGGTTTCATTAACATCCGGGGGACATCCGCCAGGCCGGGACGGGACGGGCGGCCCGGACGGACCGGCAGGGGCGGGCCGGCAGGGGCGGGCCGGCAGGGGCGGGCCGGCAGGGGCGGGCCGGCAGGGCGAGAGGATGCGGGGCAGTGGGGACCGACGAAGGAGGGGGAACGGTGGAGAACGGGGGAGGAACACAGTGGAGAAGATGACGGTGGCCGTCACGGGTGCCGCGGGGACCATCGGCTCCGCCGTGCGGGCCGCGCTGCGCGACGAGGTCGCCCGCCTGGTGCTGCTCGACCGGGTGCCCCTCCGGCAGGAGACCGGCAACGAGATCGTCCACACCGTCGACCTGCGGGACGCCGCCGCCGTGGAGTCGGCACTCGCGGGCGCCGACCGCGTCCTGCACCTGGGCCGTATCCCCGACGAGGCGCCCCTGGCCGACCTGCTCGAAGTCAATGTGCTCGGCACGCACCACGTCCTGGAGGCCGCACGACGCACCGGCATCCCGCGCGTCGTCCTGGCCGGCAGCAACCGTGTGACCGGCTTCTACCCCACCGGACACCGCACCGACCCGAGCGAACCGGTGCGCCCCGACGGGCTCTACGGAGTCAGCAAGGCCGCCGTAGAGGCGCTCGGGCAGATGTACGCCGACAAGTTCGGCCTCTCCGTCATCTGCCTGCGCATCGGCAGCTTCGAGCAGACACCGAGTGAGCCCCGCCACCTGGCGACCTGGCTGAGCCCCCGCGACGCGCTCGGCTACGTCCGGGCCGCGCTGACCGCACCGCCCTCCGTCCGCTTCGCCACCGCCTACGCGGTCTCCGCCAACACCCGCCGCTCCTGGGAGCTCCCCGACCCGGCCGTACTGGACTACACCCCCGTCGACGACGCCGAGCGCCACGCCGCCGACATCCCCGGCGCGGACCGACCGGCGGACCCGGCCGCACCCCAGGGCGGACCCTACGCATCGCTTGTCGCATACCTCTCGCTGAAGCACGCTGACGTCCATGACCACACCACCCGCGCACACCGTCGCCGTCCTCGGCCTGGGACGCATGGGCGCAGGCATCGCGACCCGGCTCACCTCGCAGGGCTGGGACGTCGCCGGCTGGACCCGCTCCGGACGCCCCGTCGACGCCGTGCGGACGACCGCCGACCCGAACGACGCCGTGGCGAAGGCCGACCTGGTGCTGCTGGCCTTCTTCGACGGCCCGGCCTGCCGGCAGGTGCTCGACGAGGTCAGCGGCTCGCTCGCGGCGGACACGATCGTCGTCAACGTCAGCACCATCGCCCCCGCCGAGGCGGCCCATCTGGCCCGCGAACTCGGCCCGTCCTACGTCCATGCCCCCGTGATCGGCTCCGTGCCCGCCGTCACGACGGGCACCCTGCAGATCCTCGCCGCCGCCCCCGACGCCGCCGCGCTCGAGCGGGCCCGCCCCGTGCTGGAGGCGCTGGGCACCGTACGACCCGCCCCGGACGCCGCCACCGCCGCCGCACTCAAGCTGATCGCCAACCAGGGCCTGGCCGGCGCCGTTCTCGCCCTGCGTGACGCACTGAGGCAGGCCGACGCCCTCGGCCTGCCCCGCGCCCAGGTGCTGGATGTCCTCGAACTCGGGCATCTCGGCGGCCTCGTGGCGAGCAAACGCCCCGCCCTCGAGGCTCCCGCTTCCGATGCCGACGCGGCGAACACGCGCCCGGCCACCTTCACGATCGGCGCCAACAAGGCCTACCACCGCCGCAGTTCCGACACTTCGTGACCTCGCGGAAGGCTCTTCGTGACCTCGGGGGAGCCGGGAAGGAGCGCCTCCTCAGCGCGGCGCGCTCCTCTCCCGCCATGCCTCCCACGAGAGATTCCACTCGCCGAAGCCGTTCTCCGGTGCCACGACGGCTCAGCGAGCAGCACGACAGCTCAGCGAGCAGGGGGAATGACCCCCGGTCCACCGGAGGCGGACTGTCGCAGATCTGTTTCCTTTCCGCAGGGGACGTGAAGACGCCGTGCGCGTACTCTGTGCCCAGTTCTACGGCGTCGCCGCACCGCGACCGCGGCGAGCCGGCCCCTGCCCTGCGCAAGGCCGGCCGCCGACGACCGCTCCGTGGTGCGAGGGGGGAGCAGACTTGACGGACACCACTTCCCACATCCGGGCGGGCTCGGTCCCACCGGTGGTCGCGGCGCGGTGGGCGCTGGGCACCTTCCTCGTGCTCAACCTGCTCATCGTCGAGACCCTCTTCATCACCGAGGGCAGCGGCAAGAACGGCACACTCACCGTGGCCAAGTTCTTCGGCCTCCATGCCGCGCTGCTGCTGCTGTTCCAGCTGCTGCTGATCGCCCGGGTGCCCTGGCTGGACCGGCGTATCGGCATGGACCGGCTGACCGTGTGGCACCGCTGGACCGGCTTCACCCTGCTCTGGGTCGTTCTCACGCACGCCTTCCTGGTCGTGCTCGGCTACGCACGGCTCGACGACGCGTCGATGACCAAGACGTTCTTCGCGCTGGCAGGGGTGCCCGCGTCGCTGCTCGGCATGCTGGCCGCCGCCATCCTGGTCGCGATCGCGGTCGTGTCCACCCGGGCGCTGCGCAGGCGGCTGCCCTACGAGGTCTGGCACGGCCTGCACCTGCTGATCTACCTGGCCCTGGGGCTGGCGTTCGTCCACCAGCTCGAGGAGACGACCACCTTCACCTCCTCCAGCTTCGCGGAGCTGTACTGGTGGACGCTGTGGCTGCTGGCCTTCGGCGCGCTCGTCGTCGGCCGGATCGTGATCCCCGTGTGGCGCAACGCCTACCACCGCTTCCAGGTCTCGGCCGTGATACCGGAGTCGCACGACGTGGTGTCGGTCTACGTCACCGGCCGCCACCTCGACCGATTCCCCGCACGGGCAGGGCAGTTCTGCATCTGGCGGTTCCCCGGACACCGGAACTGGTGGCTGGCGAACCCGTTCTCCCTGTCGGCGGCGCCGGACGGCCGCTCGCTGCGCCTGACCGCCAGGGCCGTCGGCGGCGGAAGCGCAGGACTGCGCCATCTGCCGGTCGGGACCCGGGTGTTCGTCGAGGGCCCCTACGGCGCGTTCACCTCCCTGCACCGGACGCGGCCCGGCGCCCTGCTGATCGCCGGCGGCGTGGGCATCACACCCGTCCGGTCCCTGCTGGAGGAGCAGAGCGGCGGTGACGTCGTCGTCCTCTACCGGGTGCGCACCGAGCAGGACGCCGTACTGGTCGACGAGATACGCCGGCTCCTCGCGGTACGCGGCGGACGGCTGCATCTGCTCACCGGCCGCACCGGGGAGGGCGCCCGGCCGTTCGAGCCGGAGAACCTGCACGCCCTGGTGCCCGACATCACCGAACGCGACGTCTACGTCTGCGGCCCGCCCGCCATGACCTCCGCGGTCCTCGGCGCCCTGGACCGGCTCAACGTCCCCGGCCGCCAGGTGCACGCCGAGAAGTTCGGCATGGCCTGAGACCGGCCACTGCACATCACACCGGAGAGGTGTCCCCGGGCCCCTGCACCGCAGGCCGGGGACACCTCTCGTCTTTGGCCGAGGGCAGCTGCCGACCCAGCCTCTCGCGCTCCGAGCGAGGCCATGACAAGCCGCCTCTGCCCCCTGTGACGGACCTCACCACCCACGTCATACCTACCGGTCGGTACCCTCGTCGTCATCCGGAACGACAGGAGCCGTCATGTCTGCGACCAACCGTCAGATCCGCCTGGCAGCCCGCCCCGTCGGCGACGTCAAACCCGAGGACTGGGAGCGCCGCTCGGTCCCCGTGGAGGAGCCGGGGCCCGGCCAGTTCGCCGGCCGGACGCTCGTCATCTCCCTGGACCCCGCCATGCGGGGCTGGCTGGACGACCGGCCCTCCTACCTGCCTCCGGTCGGCCTCGGCGAGGTGATGCGCGCCGGATCGGTCATCGAGGTCACCGCCTCCAACCACCCTGACTACCGGCCCGGCGATCACGTGGTCGGCACCTTCGGCGTCCAGGAGTACGTGGTCTCCGACGGCAAGGGCGCGATGAAGGTCGACACCTCCCTCGCCCCGCCCTCCACCTACCTCGGCGCGCTGGGCATGCCCGGCATGACCGCCTACTTCGGCCTCCTCGACGTCGGCGCGCTGAAGGACGGCGAGACCGTCGTGGTGTCCGGGGCCGCCGGCGCGGTCGGCAGCCTGGTGGGCCAGATCGCCAAGGCCAAGGGCTGCCGGGTCGTCGGCATCGCCGGAGGGCCCGAGAAGTGCGCGCTGCTCACCGGTGAACTGGGCTTCGACGCGGCGATCGACTACCGCGCCGAGGACGTGCGCAAGGCGCTGCGCCGCGAGGCGCCCGACGGCATCGACGTCTACTTCGACAACGTCGGCGGGGACATCCTCGACGCCGCCCTGACCCGGCTGGCCATGCACGCCCGCGTGGTGATCTGCGGCGCCATCAGCCAGTACAACAACTCCACCCCGGTCCAGGGCCCCTCCAACTACCTCACCCTGCTGGTGCGCAGGGCCCGCATGGAGGGCTTCGTCGTCTTCGACTACGCCAAGCGGTACGCCGAGGCCGCCCGCGACATCGCAGGCTGGATCCAGGACGGCCGCATCAAGGTCAAGGAGCACGTCGTCAAGGGAACCGTGGACGACTTCCCCGACACCCTGCAGATGCTGTTCCGCGGCGAGAACATCGGCAAGCTCGTGCTCGAACTGACCTGAACACCCATGCAACCGGCGGCGCCGGACCCGCGATGACGGCACGCGACGCGGCCCCCATAGGGTGCCCTCATGTCTGCCCGCCTGAACTCCGCGAGAACCCGCGCCGCCCTGCACACCTCGGCGCGCGTGTCCGGGGAACTGCTGCTCGTCGTCGTGCTGTCGGTGGCCGTCCTCTGGCTCCTGGGACGGATGTGGCCCGTGGTCTGGCCGCTCGTCATCGGCCTGCTCCTGACCACGCTCACCTGGCCGCCGACCCGCCTCCTGCTCCGGCGCGGCCTGCCACCGGCGCTGGCCGCGTCGCTGGTGACCGTGCTCTTCCTGCTGCTCGCCGCCGGCACGGTCGCGCTGATCGCCGTGCCGGTGGCGTCCCAGTCGGGAGAGCTGGCCGACGGAGTGGTCGCCGGCATCGACCGGCTGCGCGAGTGGGCGGCCGGACCGCCGCTGAACATCGGCGAGGACCAGATCGCGGACGCCCTGGACTCGGCGGCGGCCCGCGTCCAGGACAGCGCCGGAAGCATCGCCACCACCGCCGTCACCGGCGTCACCACCGTGTTCAACGGCGTGGTCACCGCCGTCCTCGCGCTGTTCCTGATGTTCTTCTTCCTCAAGGACGGCCCGCGCTTCCTGCCCTGGCTGGAGCGCCAGCTGCCCGGCCGCCTCGCCACCGACGTCCCCGTCGTCGCCGCACGCTGCTGGAACACCCTGGGCGCCTTCGTCCGGTCCCAGGCGCTCGTCGGCCTGATCGACGCCGTCCTCATCGGCCTGGGCCTGTGGTTCCTGGGCGTGCCGCTGGTCCTGCCGCTCGCGGTCCTCACCTTTGTGTCCGCGTTCGTGCCCATCGTGGGCGCCCTGTTCGCCGGCCTCGTCGCGGTACTGATCGCGCTGGTCTCCAACGGCCTCACCGACGCGCTGATCGTGCTCGCCCTCATCGTGGTCGTGCAGCAGGTGGAGGGCAATGTCCTCCAGCCCATGATCCAGAGCCGCGGACTCGGCCTGCACGCCGCGGTCGTCCTGCTGGCGGTCACCCTGGGCGGCAGCCTGGCCGGCATCGTCGGCAGCCTCCTCGCCGTCCCCGTCGCCGCACTGATCGCCGTGATCTGGAACTACCTCCGCGAACAGCTCAGCGACCCGCAACAGGAACCGGACCTCGTCCCAGCCTCCGACGGCTCCCCCTGACCGACCGCCCTTCACCCTCCGCCCCGTCCGGGCGCGCCCTCATCGCTCCTGGACGGGGCCGGCCACCGCTCCTACGCAGCCTGCCGCCGCCCCACCCTGCGAACCGCCACCCCATACACCCCCGCGAACACCACCACCGGCTCGAAACCGATCACCTGCAACACCCACGGAATGTCGTCCCCGCCCCACTCCGCCGCATACCCGACGGCCAACCCGCAGCCCAGCAGCAGGAGAAACGACCCCGCACTCAGCAGCAGAGCCCACACGACCGCCGACTCCCGCACCCGAGCCCGCTGCCGGGCCGCCTCGGCGAAGGCCGCCGACGGGGAAGCCCACCCCTCACCTCGCGACCGCTCCCACACCTCCACGATCTCCCGCACCGCATCGCTCCTGGCCCCCACACCCCCGGGCAGAGCGAACAGCCTGCCCTCCCGGTCCAGCAGCAACGTCCTGGCCGACGCCGGATTGCGGTCCCGCTCGATGCTCAGCACATCGCACCACGCGGTCCGGCGCGTCCGGAACAACTGCCGCACCGCGATGTGGTCCTCGCACACCACGGTCGCCGCCCGCCAGAGCCACACGACACCGGCACACACCAGCCCCACCAGCACGAGCAGGCTCGCCTTGAACATCAGCGGAAGGCCCTCATCCGGCACAACCAACCGCACAAAAAGAACCGCCGGCCACCCCAGCAGCAGGGTCACGAACACCAACGGCCCCGCCCCCAGCCGGTACGTACGCACCACCCGCCCGTCGCTCCCTGCCACCACCGCTCCTCCAGCCGGGGTCCAGCGCTCGAGAAGCCCACGGTAGCGCGCACCCAAGTACGTGCTACCGGCCTGAAGTTGTGCTTTTCTCCTCCGGAGGAAGCCGGTACACCGACACATGGGACGTCGACTCGGCGGTGAACTCGGAACCCCGCCAGTCCGCGTGCCTGGACTCCAGCTCAAGACCTGCCAGCTGCCCCATGAGGTCGAGTTCGGACGGCCAGATGTAGCGATGCGGGCTGCGGTACAACCGCGCCTGCCCGGACTCGTCGTAGTGGAAGTGGTGGGACACCAGGTGCTGGCGCAGGGTGTCGTACGTGTCCAGGCCGATGTAGCCGTCCTCGGTGTGCCACACGGTCGCCTTCCGCCCCGGCGGAAGCCGGCGCAGTTCCGGCACCCCGAGCTCGATCACGAACCGCCCGCCGGGCCTGAGATGGCGGGCGGCGTTGCGGAAGCACTGGACCTGCTCCTCCTGGGTGAGCAGGTTGGAGATCGTGTTGTAGACGAGATACACGAGGCTGTACTTGCCGGGGGCGACCGTGGTCGCCATGTCTCCCATGACGACGGGGATCGTCGCCTCGTCGGCCTTGGTGCGCAACTGCTCCACCATCGGCGCCGACAACTCGATGCCCGTCACCGGGACACCGCGCTCGGCGAGCGGGACGGCCACCCGGCCCGTGCCGATCGCGAACTCGAGTGCCGGTCCGTCGCCCGCGAGCCGGGCGAGAAAATCGACGGTCGGCCCCAGAACCTCGGGCGCGAACATGCCGGTCCCGGGCGTGTCATAGCGCCGGGCGGCCTCGGAGTCCCAGATCTGCTCCTGCTCCATTCCATCAACGTTCCTCGGTGCTGCGGGCGTTGTCCAACGACTTAATCGTCGGCCGGTGGCGGTGGGTCGAAATTGCGTTGGCCGCCCCCGCGTGCTCCTGCTACGTTCACGGAGGCCGTGCCCGGCAGAACGAGGAGGTGGTACCCGTGAACGCAAGAGACATGGGTGCTCCCCTCGGAGTCACGGTCGGGCGACGAGCCGCCCGGGAGCGCCGTATCTGAGCACTCCCGAAAGGCATGACGACCATGCTCTTCACCTCCGAACGGCACCTCCCCGACGGCGTCCTCGAGCGTGAGTTCACCCTCGGCGACATCCCCGGCACCCTGTGGACGCCCGATTCCGCCGCACCGGCCCCGCTGATCCTCACCGCCCACAACAACGGCCTGTCCAGGCGCGCGGCCCGCCTGGTCGCCCGGGCCCGCCACACCGCGGCGAACGGCTACGCGGTGGGGCGAACGCAAGCATGTCAGCTGGTGGGGCTACACCTGGCCCCGCACCTACCACCTCAACCGCGTCACCTACACCACCGGCCGGATGTTCGGCGACGGCGGCTGGTTCAGCAGCACGCCCAGGATCCAGGTCCGGCGCGACGGAGCCTGGACCGACGTGACCGGACAGACCGTCACCCCCGCCTACCCCACGTCCCCCGCGGCCGGCACCAATCGCACCTACGTCTTCGACTTCGACACCACGACCGGCGACGGAGTCCGCATCATCGGCGGCAGCGGCGGATCCCAGACCTTCACCTCACTCGCCGAACTGGAGGCCTGCCACCGCTGACACCGGCCCACCCGGCCGGGGACACCGGCCCCCGGCCCCACAACACCCCGCACTCGCCCAAGCTTTCCTCGAGAAAGTAGAAACTTTGTCCTTGACGAGTCGAAAGTACGCCCCTTAGCGTCCAACTGACTCGCTACGCACAGGGTTTCACCCACTTCACTCCGCAACGACCAGCCGGTGTTTGCCGAGGGCCGAGCGCTCTGAGCGCCCTCGAGCTCGGGCAACCGCCGTGCAGAGCAGAGGAGTTCCGAGTGCGCAACAGACGGATCGTCACGTTCGTGGGGGCGGCGACGCTGGCCGGAGCCGTCGGGCTCCTGCCGCTGTCCCCGGCCCAGGCCGCCAGACCCGACCCGGCACCACCGCCCGCGTCGGACTTCCAGAAGGTCACCCTCAACGACCGCCCCGGCGAGCCCATGGCCCTCGCCGTCCTGCCCGACCGCCGAGTCCTGCACACCGCCCGTACGGGCGAGGTCCGCATCCACGATCCCAGGAGCGGCGTCAACTTCCTCGCCGCCGACCTGAAGAAGAGCCCCGCCGGCCTCTACCAGCACGACGAGGAGGGCGTCCAGGGCATCGCCATCGACCCGGACTTCCGCAAGAACCACTGGGTCTACCTCTACTACTCGCCCCGCCTGAACACCCCGGTGGACGACCCGGACACCCCCGGCGTCAACGAGGGTGACGCACCGGAGTTCGGCAGCCCCGAAGACTTCGCCAAGTACAAGGGCGTCACCCGCCTGTCCCGTTTCAAGCTCAAGGGCAACACACTCGACTTCAACAGCGAGCAGAAGATCCTCGACGTCCCCGCCGACCGCGGCATCTGCTGCCACGTCGGCGGAAAGATCGACTTCGACGGCAAGGGCAACTTGTTCCTGTCCACCGGCGACGACACCAACCCCTTCGCCTCGGACGGCTACGCCCCCCTCGACGACCGCCCCGACCGCAACCCGGCCTACGACGCCCGGCGCACCTCCGGCAACACCAACGACCTGCGCGGCAAGATCCTGCGCATCAAGGTGAAGCCGGACGGCAGCTACACGGTCCCGCGCGGCAACCTCTTCGCCCCGGGCACCCCGAAGACCCGCCCCGAGATCTACGCCATGGGTCTGCGCAACCCGTTCCGCTTCGCGGTGGACGACAAGACGGGCGAGCTCTACGTCGCCGACTACTCACCTGACGCGGGCAAACCGGACCCGGACCGCGGCCCCGCCGGCCACGGCCGCTGGATGGTCGTCGACCGCCCCGCCAATTACGGCTGGCCGTTCTGCGTGACCCAGGACATGCCGTATCAGGATTACGACTTCGCCGCTCAGAAGTCGGGCGGCGCCTTCGACTGCAAGGCCCCGGTGAACGACTCCCGGCACAACACCGGCCTGGGCAAGCTGCCGCCGGTGAAGGACGCGCAGATCGTCTACGGCTACGGTGCGTCAAAGGAGTTCCCGGAACTGGGTACGGGCGGTATCGGCCCGATGGGCGGTCCGGCCTACCGTTACGACAAGCACAACAGGGCGGTCAACCGCTGGCCGGCCTATTTCGACGGCAAGCCGCTGTTCTACGAGTGGACCCGCGACCAGATGAAGGCGATCACCCTCGGCAAGCGGAACGAGGTCAGGAAGATCGAGGACGCCATCCCCTCGATCACCACCGACGGCCCGATCGACGCCGAATTCGGTCCGGACGGTGCGCTGTACGTCCTGGAGTACGGCACCGGCTACTTCGCCGAACTGCCCGAGGCCCAGCTCGCCCGCATCGACTTCACCCGCGGCAACCGCACCCCGGAGCCCAAGGTGAGCGCCGACGTGGTGAACGGCCACAGCCCGCTGACGGTGAAGTTCTCCAGCGCCGGCACCAAGGACGCCGACGGCGACGCCCTCAGCTACGCCTGGGACTTCGACGCGGACGGCAGGGTCGACTCGCGCGAGGCCGACCCGGAGCACACCTACACCGAGAACGGTGTCTACGAGGCCACGCTGAAGGTCACCGACCGCACCGGCCGTTCGGCTTCCGCCTCGGTGCCGGTCGTGGTCGGGAACAGGGCGCCGGTGGTGAGGCTCGTCACTGATCCCGCCCCGGACGGCGGGACACCGTTCCACTGGGGCGACACGGTCAGCTGGGAGGTGGCCGTCACCGACGACCAGCCGGTGGACTGCTCCAGGGTCACGGTGACCTTCATCCTCGGTCACGACACGCACGGGCACCCGCTGTCCTCCAGTAACGGATGCTCTGGTTCGTTCAAGACTTTTGTGGACGGCGGTCACGCCGGTGCGGACAACTTGAAGGCCGTCTTCAACGCCACCTACCAGGACACGCCGCCCGAGGGCCTGCCGTCCCTGTCGGGCAGTGATGAGGTCGCACTGATCCCGGCCGACTGAACCGGACCTGCCGGGTGGACACACCGGGAGAAACAGGCGGGGCGCCATGGTCACGGTGGCGCCCCGCCTTGCCGTGTCCGTGCGTGCCGGCCGCAGGGCCTGTCATGCCCCGGGGTGCGGTGCGGTGAGGTAGTGCTGCAGGGTCGGGGCGAGCCAGGCCGCGATCTCCTCGGGGTGGAGGTGGGCTGCGGGCGGGAAGCGCAGGACGTAGCGGGTGAGCGCCAGGCCCAGCAGGTGCGAGGACACCAGGGCGGCTCGCACCGGCGCCTGCTCCGGGTCGGGGCAGACCCGCTCCACGAGCGGCAGCAGCTGGTCGTTGAAGATGCCGCGCATGCGTTCGGCGCCGGCCTCGTTGGTGATGCCGACCCGCAGCAGCGCGGTGAGCACCTCGTTCTCCTCCCACATGTCCAGGAAGTGGGTCACCAGCGTGCGGCCGGCCTCGTTGCGGGGGAGTGAGGCCGCGTCGGGCAGCTGCAGGTCGATGGCGACGGCCGCGGCGAACAGGCCCTCTTTGTTGCCGTAGTAGCGCATGACCATGGAGGGGTCGATCTGCGCCTGCTGGGCGATGGCGCGGATGGTGGCGCGTTCGTAGCCGTCGGCGGCGAAGCGTTCGCGGGCGGCGTCGAGGATGGCGCGGCGGGTGGCGTCGGAGCGGCGGGAGGGGGCGGTGGTCTTGCTCTGGTTCATGCCAACGATCGTAGGCCAACATCTGTAGGCCAACAAGTGTTGACACTCGTGCGCACCTCGGCCTACTGTTGCCAACAGGCGTTGACCAACATTCGTTGGCCAACAAGCGTTGGCGATAGTGGGAGGTCATCATGAACGGCACCGGCACCGGCATGGGTCAGGGCACCGGCCGCACCACGGGCTCCGCGCAGTCCGTGATCGTCGTAGGAGCCGGCCCCACCGGTCTGCTCCTGGCGGGCGACCTGGCCGAGGCCGGCGTGACCGTCACGCTCCTGGAGAAGCGCCCCCACAAGATCAGCAACCTCTCCCGTGCCTTCGGCGTGCACGCCCGCACCCTGGAGCAGCTCGACGCCCGGGGCCTGGCCGACGACCTGCTCGCCACCGGCAGCACCATCACCCGGCTGCGGCTGTTCCGCCGGCTCTCCCTCGACCTGAGCACCCTGCCCTCCCGCTTCCCGTTCCTCCTGATCACCCCCCAGTACGAGGTCGAGCGCCTGCTGGAGAAGCGTGCCAGGGATCTCGGCGTCGCCTTCCACTACGAGACCGAGGTCCTCGCCCTGCGGCAGGACGACACCGGCGTGGACGTCGTCGTCCGGGACACGGACGGATCGACCGCCACCCGCCGCGCCGCCTACGTCGTCGGCACCGACGGCCACCGCAGCGCCGTGCGCGAGGCGATCGGCCAGCCCTTCCCCGGCGTCTCCGTCATCAAGTCCCTGCTCCTGGCGGACGTCCGCCTCGCCGAGAAGCCGGAGAGCGTCCTGACCGTGGACGGCGCCGGTGACGTCTTCGCGATGATCGCCTCCTTCGGCGACGGCTGGTACCGCGTCATGGGCTGGAACCGCCGCCACGAGGTCCCCGACGACACCCCCCTCGACCTCGAGGAGGTCAGGGAGGTCACCCGCCGCGCACTGGGCACCGACTACGGCATGTACGAGGCGCGCTGGCTCTCCCGCTTCCACAGCGACGAACGCCAGGCCCCCCGGTACCGGGTGGGACGTGTCTTCCTCGCCGGCGACGCCGCCCACATCCACTCACCGGCCGGCGGCCAGGGCATGAACACCGGCCTGCAGGACGCGGCCAATCTCGGCTGGAAGCTCGCCGCCGTCGTCAACGGGCAGGCCCCCGACAGCCTCTTGGACACCTACCAGACCGAACGCCACCCGGTGGGCCGCGCCGTATTGCGCAGCAGCGGCGGCCTGGTCCGGCTGGCCCGGGCCCGCATCCCCGCCCTGCGCGCCGTACGCGCCCTGGTCACGGCGGTCATCAACGCCGTCGCCCCCGCCCGCGCCAGGGTTGTGGCCCAGCTCACCGGTATCGGCGTCACCTACCCGGCCCCGCGCGGCGCCCACCGCCTCGTCGGCACCCGGATCCCGGACGTCACCCTCCAGAGCGGAAAGCGCGTGTACGAGGCCCTGCGCGGTGGCCGGTTCGTCCTCATCACCCCGCCCACCGCACCCGCCCCGTACGACGGCGGCCCGCACGAGGGCGCGGCGGACCTCCCGCTCGCCGAGCACTGGACCAGCGCCCGCCGCACCGCCGTGCTGGTCCGCCCCGATGGATACGTGGCCTGGGCGGCCGACGCCCCCGACACCACGGCCCTGCAGAACGCCCTGGCCTCCCGCTACCCCACCGCCCCCTGACCGGACACCCTCCCGGTGCCCTGCGCCCGGGGCGGCCCGCCCCCTTCCCGCGGCCGCCCGGGGTCAGGGCTCTGTTGTCTGTGCGGGCCTTCCGCCGTCCGGCGCTCCCCGTACAGCCCGTCCACCAGAACCGGATCATGACCGTGCCCGCGCTGCTGGAAGCAGTCTCACTGCCGGTGCCGGACGAGCTCGCCACCGCTGACGGCCTCACGGTGAACGACGTCCTTCTTTCCGCGCGGGACGCTCAGGTTGGCTGATGCGGTCAGCTGCCGGCCCCCTTGCGGGTATGTGTGAACGGCATACTTCCAGCGCGCAGCATCGGTGATTTGGAAGGCCGCGGGCGGAGCGGGCCACCAGCCGTT
>NZ_BAAAIZ010000005.1:0-41694 GCF_039526425.1 Streptomyces thermospinosisporus | reverse complement strand
CCCGACACCTACGCACACCAGCCCACCCGACGTGCAGTTTTCACGATGCACACCGCCCATTCGTCGTCGTACGACAGCGGCTCCTCGGGATCCTCGACGATCAGCGGCGCGCACAGCCCCCGGTCGAGCTGGACGCCGACGTGGGGATGGAAGAAGTACGTGCCGGGGGCGTCCGCGATGAAGCGGTACGTGAAGTTGGCACCCGCGCGGACAGCCTGCTGGGTCACTGGGGGTACGCCGTCCATGTCGTTGCGCATGGCGATGCCGTGCCAGTGGATGGACGTGGCGGTCCTGTTCGGCAGCTGGTTGGAGAGTTCGGCGGCCAGGGTGTCGCCGACGGACAGCCTGATCTCCTTGCCCGGGGCCTGGCCACTGAAGGCCCAGCTCTTCGCCATGACGCCGCCGCCGAGGTCGAGCATGGCGGCCGCGGCGGTCAGGGTCGCCTGCTGCGTCCTGCCGGTGCCCTTCCGCTTCTTCTCGGCTGCGGCGACCACCGCGCCGAAGGGGTCGACCAGAGCGGGGGTGCTGTTGGAGCCGCTGCTGCAGGCGGCGAGCGCGCCGGCGCCCGCGACGCCGAGCCCGGCGAGCAGGACGGAGCGACGGTTGATGCCGTTCATGGGTGTCCTCGATCTCAGAGTACGCATACGGAAGTTGGCGTGCTGAGACGGCTCCTCAGCATGACAAAGGCACTAGGAAGCCGTTGGGCACGGCCTAGATGCGCAGCTGAGAGAGAACGGACAGGTCCGGGGGCGCTCGGTTCACTGTCCCGGCGGCCTTGGGCCCGGTAGCGACACCGACAGGCACAGCGAGACCCCACGGCACCGGGGTCTCCATCGGTGGCGGCAGCTTCACGACCTCGAAGCTCGCGGTCGCGCAGTGCTGCATGGTCATGCCGGCGCAGGGCGGGCTGTCGGCACTGCTCTTCGTCGGAACGGCGGCCGTCGTCGGCTCTGCGGCCTGCGCTGCGGCGCTGCCGTGCCCATGCCCGGACATGGCCGTCGCCGGTGCGGCATGGCTGTCCGACATCGCCATGCCGGGCGTCATCACGTGTGCGGCGGAGGAAGGGTTCGAGCCGATCGCTGCGCCGGCGGTCTCGTGGTGAATCAGTACGGCGAGTGCCGCGAGGAGAGCGATGACGGCAGCACGCGCCCAGCGGCCGGCGCCGTGCGAGGCGTGGATCCGCGGGGCCCAGGCTCCCGGTGCTGTCATCGCTTCCCTCAAAGTTCCCGGTGAGACGACTGGCCGCCAATATACCCGTAGGGGGTAAGCCGCACTCCCGGAACAGCCTCTGTCGCACCCCTCAGTGGTGGCCCCCTCGCCCCCTCACGCCTGAGGCACGGACACCGCGCCCGGCGCGATACGGCTCTCGCTCTGCGCCCGCTGCTTCCGCTGCCCGAATGGACTGACGCCCCGCGGCTTGTACACCGCAAGGACCATGGCGAGCAGCAGCACGACCAGCGCCAGTACGGAGTGCAGCACAGGTGAGAAGTTGCGCACCGAGGACAGCTCGACCTCCGGGTCGGCTGCCATGTGCGCCATCGACCTGAAGGTCCCCATGTAGATCAGCAGTACGACGGTGGCAACCACGTTGATCAGGAGTTTGAACAGGACCCAGTAGTGCCGGAAGAGGCCCCAGGGCGTACCCAGCGACTGGATGATGCCGGTGAGCAGCGCGGCGAAGGCCAGGGGGAGAAGGGCGTACCAGGCGGCCGGCTCCATCACGAGGTAGACCCCGCGTACCGTCGCCGGGTCCTGGCTGGTCAGGCCGATCACCGACAGAGCGAGAAAGGCAAGGACCGCGCCGAGCCAGCCGACCGAGGACGTGACGTGCACGATGAGAGCCAGCTTGCGCAGGCGAGGCGGCATCGTCATCCGGTGCCTCCTGTGGCCGGACCGGTGGTTGCAGTGACGCCGCCGAGCGGAGCCTGTCCGCCGAGGTGACGGCCCGGACCGTGGTTGCCCGGGATCAGCAGCATGACCACGACGAGAAGGGCCACGACCAGCGTGACGAGCCCGGACACCTTCACCCAGCGCGGCACTCCCCCACTCGGGCCGCTGACGGAAGACTCAGCGGTCTTGTCGCGAGCGTCCGGCTCCTGAGACGGATCCACCATGACGGGTTCTCCTTGTTCTCGCCCAGGCCTGGGCGGCGTGCCGTGCGAACGACCCCAGATTTATCGATACACATTGTCGCCATCAAACCATAGTGCCGCATGATCGGCATCGCGTACGCTTTCCGCGTGCCGAAGCTGTGGAACGAGACGATCGAGGCGCACCGCCGGGACGTGCGCGACGCCATCCTGGACAGCACCGCCGCCCTGGCGACTGAGAAGGGCCCGCTGTCGGTGACGATGTCTCAGATTGCGGAGAAGGTTGGTATCGGGCGGGCCACACTGTACAAGTACTTCCCGGACGTCGAAGCGATCCTGCACGCCTGGCACGCGCGCGAGATCGCCGGTCACCTCGACCAACTGACGGGAGTCCGGGACCGCACCGAAGGACCCGGTGCCCGCCTCGAAGCGGTGCTGGAGGCCTACGCCCTCATCACCCACGAATCGCACGGCCACCACGACACGGACCTCGGCGCGTTCCTGCACCAGGACAGTGGCAACCACCTTGCCCACGCGCACCAGCACCTTCACCACATGGTTCAAGAGCTGGTGACCGAGGCAGCACGGGCCGGCGACGTCAGGGACGACATCCCGTCGGCGGAGCTCACGCGCTATTGCCTCAGCGCCCTCGCCGCAGCACGAACCCTGCCGTCCGAGGCCGCCGTGCGGCGCCTGGTCACGGTCACCCTGGCAGGCGTGCGCCCTCCCCAGCACTGAGGCCCCCAGGGAAACTCCCTTCCGCTGAACGCCTCTTGGCTTCGCTACGTACTAAGGGCATCCGTAGATAGCAGCCAGAGGACGACGCACGTCGACGTGCTCGCGCATACGGCGCGGGCGATTGCCGGTCGACGCGGAGGGCACCAATGGGAAGTCCCGCTATGGCCTGGACGCTGGCGGCGGTGGCCGCACTCGTGGCCGTCGTGAGCGCAGCCCGACTGGCCGCTGCCGACAGCGGAGAGGCCCGGTTCGCCGCCGGAGGCGACGTCCTCATGGCCGGCGGCATGGCCGCGATGTTCCTGCCCGCGATGGCCGCCAGTTTCGGGAACCACAGCCTGTGGTGGGTGGCGGGGTTCGCCGCCGTCGGCCTCGGCAGCGTGGGCCTGGCCATACGCCACGCTCGGCTGCACGGCTGGCGGCACGGCCGCCGCTGGGCGCATCACATCATCGGCAGTGCCGCCATGGTCATCATGACGCTGGCCATGCCGGGCAGCGACTCCGGGCCGGTCCTGGCACTGGGCGGGCACTCGATAGCCGGTACGGGGCACGGGCACGGATCCGCCGGGACGACCCACGGCCACGAGATGGCGGGCATGGCCGGGGACGCGGGCAGCACTGGCCACTCCTCGGGGATGACTGCCCACGACATGACGACCGGCGCCACCGAAAGCGCCGCCGCGGGAGGATCGGCCTCTGCGTGGCGTGTGGTATTGATCGCTCTGGCCCTGTACTTCCTGCTCTCGATCGTCGCGTCCGTATGGGCGCGGCTCCGCGGCACCGAAGAGCGGGCAGGTGCGGGCCGCGGTGCAGGCAGGGGACGCTGGGCACGGAGACTTCTCGCCCTGCCCGACGCGATCGTGGTGTTCGTCGCATCCCTAGCCCTCTCCGTCTGGGACACGGCCCGGCTGGGAGGGACCAAACGCCGGGCACATGCGGCAGGGGGAAACCGGAGCCGCCGTCGCCCTCCCGGCACATCACCGGGCGCGGCCCTGACGGCCCACATCGGCATGGGCGGCACCATGTGCACCATGCTCGTCATGATGGCCGCCTGACCGCCCGTCGCGGGTCAGTGGCCGCCACTCAACGCAACAGCCAAGCGCTTCTTGAACGTCTTACCGCCGTCCTTCGACTCGAACACCCCGGTCTGAGTGGCGGCAAGGACATGCTCTGCGCCGACAGCCGTAAGCGCCTGCGGCTGGCCACCCGGCACGGTGGCGACCTTCTTCCACGTGGTGCCGCCATCCGTACTGCGGCTCAGGCCACCAGAGGTGTCGATGCCGTAGAGGCCGTCCTTCGCGGTCCAGGACAGGAAGGCCATCACCGGCTCCTTCCCCCGGGCGAAGGTTTTCCCGCCGTCGCTGCTGCGGGCGACGCCCTCGGCCGTGGTGGCCAGGATGACGCCAGGGTCTGTGGGGCTGACTGCTATGTCCAGGGCTTCGAGCCGCGCCCCGTCCTTCCAGGAGACGCCGTCCTTGGTCGTGCGCACCAGGCCGTTGGTGGAGTCGTAGCCGTAGACGGTGCCGTGGACGAAGTCCAGGGCGTGGAAGTCGGACTCGCTGGACAAGGACAGGGACTTCCAGGTCTTGCCCGCGTCGGTGCTCTTGATGAGCCCTTTGTTGCCGCCGGAGGTCGGGTGGCCGCTGGCGTAGAACGTCTTGTCACCGGCCACGGTGAAGCCCATGAAGTCGTCCTTGCTGTCGCCCACCACCTCGGGCTTCCCCTTTGCGTCGGGCGTGTAGACGCCTTCGTGGGTGGCGACGTAGAGACGCTGGTCGGCCGGGTCCAGTCCGAGACCGTGGATGTGGCTCATGGTCGTCCCGGAAGCGGCGGACGAGCCGGTCGATTCTGCGCTGTCTCCGCTGTCGGAGCATGCGGCCAGGGTGAGGGTGAGAGCCAGGGCAGTGGCTGCCACTACGGCGGGGCGCTTGTTCATGATTCCTCGGGGTGCGTACGGGAGCGACGACCGCCGCAGCGGTCAGCCGGCATAGGGAGATGACCGCCCGGGCTCCTCAGGTGCGTGCCTCGGAACCCTGGGCGGTCAGTGGGTGATGCTCAGAGCCGGTCGAGGATCTTCTCGAACTTTTCGACCTCGGCGGACTGGGTTTTCACGACGTCGGCGGCGAGCTTCTTGGCCGTGGCGTTACGGCCGTTCTTCTGCTCGTCCTCCGCCATGGTGATCGCGCCCTTGTGGTGCTCGGTCATCATCTCCGCGAACATCCGGTCGAACTCGGTGCTCTTGGCGGTCTCAAGCTTCTGCATGTCCTCGTCGGACATCATTCCGGACATCCCAGACTCGTGGTCCATGCCGGGCATGCCCTCCTCAGCGGACTCCGGCTTGCCCCAGGCCTTCAGCCAGGACTTCATGGTCTGGATCTCGGGGTCCTGGGCCTTCTCGATGTCCGCGGCCAGGGTCTTGCTCTCCACGTCGGAGGCCCGGCCGTCCGCGAGCTTGGCCATCTCCAGGGCCTGCTCGTGGTGCGGGATCATCATCTGCGCGAACGTGACGTCCGCGTCGTTGAACGCGCCGGGCGCCGGGTTGTCACCCGCCGTCTGGCTGGACGTGGCGGAAGCGGAGTTGCCGCTCCCGTGGTCCATGCCCTCCATGTCGTCCCCGCCGCAGGCGGCGAGGAGCAGCCCGCCCGCCGTGATGGCGCCCACCATCGTGAGACGGCGGCGGAGGCGACGGCTCTGGGCGTGCTTGTCGGCAGTCATGTGCGAATACCTCTTGTGGTCAGTTCTGTCTGTGTGGGGGCATGCGCGTCTGGCGCGGGCAGCACTGAATGGGCCGCGCGACGGGTCGGCCTATATCCGCAGAACTGACAACCGAGAGAGGAGCGGTCTTGGCGGCGGAATGCTGGGGCGCGCCTGAACCATCGATCGAGCGATAAGAGCGGTCAACCGCGCCTGCCGACCGGCCACCGCCGCACGCAGGAACAGCCCGAGCAGCCACACGGTGAGCACCGCAACACACACGGACATCACGTCCGTGCCGCTCGGCATCTCGTGCACCGGCAGTGTGGCAGCCGGCGCCGCGCTCCCGTGCTCGGCCATCGCCTCGGTCTGGGCCGGGGCCTCAGCGGCTGCGGCCTCTCGGGCCATGCCGCCCTGGTACGCACTTGCCACAGCAGGGATGGTGCCGCTCATGCCGTGCCCGGACGACTCTTCCGGGTGGCCCATCGTGTGCATGGCGAACACGCCCAGCGAGAGCACGACGACCAGCAGCAGGTGCCCGAAGGCCCCACCTGCGCGCAGTCGCCCGCTCATACTCAGCCTGCCCTCCGTACTCGACCGTCCGCGATACTACTAAGTGACTTGGCGCTGGGGCGCCGCCACTCAGGTCTCGGGTCGAGGCCTGGCCCATCCCCTGCTCGTCGACGTCGAGACACGTCGTCCGGTGGATCTCCTGCCTGGCCAGCCACGACCTGGGAGTGAGAGGCTGCGGACGCGCCGAAGGGCGGTGTGGCGCCGCGGGAAGCGCCGTTCCATGTGGGGCGTCGGTGCCGGTGTTGCAGTCGCTGCTCCGGTTGCCGCCTCGGCTCGCGTACAGCGGTTCAGGTGTCCGGGATCAGCTCGTGCCGAGCATCTTCCGCATTTGGGTGATCTCCGCGGTCTGGGCGGTGATGATGTCGTCGGCGAGGTCCTTGGCTGGGGCGTAGGCGCCTTGCTTCTTCTCGGTCTCGGCCATCTCGATAGCGCCTTCGTGGTGTTCGATCATCATGGTCAGGAACATGGTGTCGAATGCCTTGCCGGAGGCGTCTCGCATGTCGTCCATCTGCTGGTTGTCCATCATGCCGGGCATGGACGAGGGGTCGCCGTGATCCATGCCGTCCATTCCGTCCATGCCTTGCGGGACGTTCTCGCCCCAGGCCGTCAGCCAGGCGGACATGGTCTTGATCTCCGGGTCCTGCGCCTTTTTGATCTGTGCGGCGAGGGCCTTGACGTTGCTGGAGGAGGCCCGGGTCTCGGCCATGTCGGCCATGACGATGGCCTGACGGTGGTGCGGGATCATCCCTTGGGCGAAGGTGACGTCGGCCTGGTTGTGCTCGCCTGCAGGGACGGAAGCGGATGTGGTGGGGCTGGGCGAGGTGACGGCCGTGCCGGTGTCGCCGTTGCCGCCGCAGGCGGCCAGGACGAGCGCGGCGGCCGCTGCCGTGGCGGCCAGGGTGGTACGGCGAGTGAGGGAAGCGTTCGCGTTCATGGGGGGGAGCTCCTGGGATCGGAAGGGGATCAGGGCATACCTGGACGCGGCGACAGGCCCGTGCATGAGGCGGCGTGCCGCGGGGCGTTTCCTATATCCGCAGGAGTTGGAGTTCGGCGAGCGAGGGCGGCGCGCGTTCGCCTGCGGGCTGGTACGGCACCGGGGTGAGGGGCTGTGCTGCCGTGGCGATACCGCTGGGTACCGAGGCGGCCAGGGCCGGGATCACGGCGGGGCCGGGGATCGCCCCCGCGGCGCACATCTGGTCCGCGTGGCTTGCGTGCCGATCTGCGCTGCCGCAGTCATCGGTATGGCACGCGTACGACTGATCTGCATCAGCCACCATCTGGCGCGAGGCATGCGACCCGGTGTGTCCGGAGGGGGCCTGGCTCGCGAACGTCAGGCCGTGCATGCCCACAAGCGCGACGAGCACCGTGAGCACCAGCAGCGCCCGCAGCCGCAGCGTCGGCTGCGGGCGCGAAGACGACGTCGGCGTGCTCGGGCTCACAGCGTCATCGTAGGCGCGGCCGGGGCCAGGTGCGCGGGCTTGCAGCCGTGGTCTCAGCGCACGGTGAGGGTGCCTTTCATGTTCGGGTGGATGGTGCAGAGGTAGGAGTAGCTGCCGGCCTTGGACGGAGCGGTGAAGGTGACTGTTGCGCCGCCTGTGATGTTGCCGGTGTCGAACGTCGTCTTGTCCCCGGTGGCGGTCACGGTGTGTGGGTCCGAGTCGCGGTTTACGACGGTGATCTTCGCTCCGGGGCGTACCTGAAGATCCGCCGGGCTGAAGGTGAAGTTCTCGATCACGATGCGCGCCGTGCCGGTTCCGTCGCTGGTTGCGGCGGATGAGGGGCTGGTGGCGGGGGCGGTGCCGTTGCCGCCATTTGAGCAGCCGGCCAGGGCGAGCAGGGTGAACACTCCTGCCACGGCGCGAGCGGCGCGGCCCCGGCGCGGAGAGGTGGGTGACATGCGGGGCGGACCTTTCGGGCGAGGGCTGTGGGGTCAGAGCGCGGCCGTCGGTGGGCCATCGCACTCAGGTTCGCCGCCCGGGGCGGCGCTCGCCATGGCGGTACGGCCGTCCGCGTCGCCTGTTCGCCTGAAAGCCGGCGTGGAGCCCGGCGCAGTACGGGCGCGGGTACGGGAGTCAGCGGGGTGCGGTGGCGGCGTGGCGGAACAGGAGGGCCGCAGCGGTGGTGAGGGCGGCCAGCCAGGCGATGCCGAGGAGCAGGGCGCCGGTTTCGTCGAAGGTGGGAGTGAGGGCTGCGTCGATGAGGACGCGGCCGGGGCCGTAGCCGGGCAGGGCGTGGGCCCAGGTTGGGGGCTGAGGTTGCAGCATCGGGCTCTGTTCGATACCGATGTCGAGGAAGGGCACCAGGAAGGCGATGAGGACGCCGCCGACGCGGCCGAAGATCGGGCCGATCAGGACGCCGATCAGGGCGTAGGTGAGGGCGATGAGGGTGTTGGAGGCGATGTAGAGGCCCCACTGGCGGGCCTCGAACACGGTTGCGGTGACGGCGAGGGAGGCGGCGGTCGCGAGCAGCGCCAGCAGGCTGACGACGGCCAGCCGGGAGGCGAGCAGGCTGCCGGGACGGAAGCCTGCCAGGGCCAGGCGCTGGTCGGCGGAACGGGCGCCCAGGACGGTGAACAGTCCGGCGAGGGTGGCCAGTGAGGCGATGGCGATCGGGGCCATGGTGCCGCCGTGGACGTCGGGAAGCCAGACCTGTTGAGAGAAGGCGCGGCCGTGCTCGCGCACCGTCATGGAAGTGAACTCGTCGGGGGTGGTGGCCACCGCGAGGAGGACGAAGACCACGGGTACGGCGATAAGCAGCGCCCACAGCACGCGGTTGCGTCCCGTCTCCCGCAGGCCCATCCGCACGCCTGCCGCCACCTGGTCGACGGCCGAGCCGGGTCGGGCATGGCGGCGGGGCCGGGCGACGCGGCTGGTGGCGATGATCACCGTCCAGCCGACGGCGGTCGCAACGACAACCCAGGCCAGGGCCCAGCCGAGATCGCCGATCCGGCCCGCGTGGTGGGAAGGCAGGTCGATCATCCACAGGGTCACGAAGTGGGTCGGCAGGACGCGGGTCACCGGCCGGTCCGCCGCGCCGATCGCGGGACCGAAGAACACATCCAGGATCCACACGAACAGCACCAGCACGGTGCCGTTGACCGGGTTCGCGACCAGGACGCCGATCAGTGCACCGATCGCCAGGTAGATCACCGCGAACATCAGCGTCCCGGCCAATACCCGCCCCGGATCGTCCCCGAGTCCGGTCCGCAATTGAAGGGCCAGCAGGGCAGCCGCGGCGGCCAGCAGTGCCAGTGCCAGGCCGGTGGTCGTACGGGCGGCGACCAGACGGGAGGGGGCCAGTCCGGCCAGGACCAGGCGGCGGTCGGCCGCGCGGGCGCCGCGCATCTGGAAGTACATGGCGATCGCGGCGATGAAGGAGGCGGCCCACCCGGCGGTGGCGGTCTGCACTGCGGGACCGCCGGGGCCGCCGAGCAGCTCGGCGGCATCCGCCATCGGTCCGGCGGCCACGACCACGAACACCACCGGCACGAGGACCAGCACGAGCAGGTTGACCGGGGTCCGGGCGGCCTCGATGAGGAACCTGCGGGTGAACGGCGCGGCGGTCACCGTGGCACCGCCCGCCCGTCCCGCAGCTGAACGATTCGGTCGAAACGCTCCTGGTCAGTCACGAAGTGACTGATGATCAGCACGGAGCGGCCCGCCTGGCGGCGCTGGCCGACCAGGTCCCAGAACTTGAGGTAGGTGTCGAAGTCGAAGCCTGCGTACGGCTCGTCCAGCAGCAGCACCTCGGGGTCGGCCAGCAGCGCCAGGCCCAGGTTCAGCTTGGACAGGGTCCCGCCGGACAGTTGGTCCGCGCGGGTGGCGGCGTAGCGTTCGAAGCCGAGCGAGGTGTAGATGTCCTTGCGCGAGCGTCGCTCCGCCTCTTGGGGCAGGCGGTAAGCGCGGCCGAAGAGCTCGAAGTGCTCGTCGCAGGTGAGGCGTTCATAGACGATCGGCTCCTGCGGGCAGTAACCCAGCCGCCCGCTGCGGGTAACGGTGCCGGCGTCCGCGGCCAGCGCGCCGACCAGGATTTTCATCAGGGTGCTCTTGCCGGAGCCGTTCTCCCCGACCAGGCCGACCACTTCGCCGGGGGCCAGGGTGAGGTCCACGCCCTTAAGTACCGGTATCCGGTGCGAGGCCGGCCACAGGCCACGCCGGTAGGTCTTCTCGACCCCGGTTGCCTCCAGGGCCGCGCGGTCGGCGCTCTGCCGGGCGGGTTCGATCACGCTGGTGTGCGGTGCATCGGTCGGCTTGGGACCGCTGTTCCGTGTTTCCCGCCGCTCCCGGCCGCTCACGGCCCGCTCCCGGCCCGGGATGCCGTCCCGTGCGTGCGGCGGCAGGTCGCGAAGGGTGTCAGCGTAGGCGTAGACCAAAGCGGCAACGATGCTGGTGGCGCCCCACAGACCCCAGGCTGCCGCGGACGCGTCAGCGGCAAGGAGCGCGGGAAGGGGAAGCAGACCGGCCGCGAGGAGGACGGGGGCGGCGCGGTGGATGAAGCGGACCAGGTGCGCGGCGTCGCGCCTGTGGCGCCGGGTGAGATGCACCGCGCACACGGCGGTGGCCAGGTCGCCGAGGACGATCAGAGTCCAGACGAGGGCTTCCATGCCAGGTCACCTCCGCGTGGCTCGTGAGTCGGGTCCACGTGCGGACCCGGGAGTGCTGGGGGTGCCGTGCTTCGTGGCGGGCGGCGTCCTGTGGGGCCGCCTGGGCCAGAAGGCGGGGGTGCCGGCGGCGTAGACGGTCCACTGCTCGCCGAACCGGTCTGCGACCTCGCGTTCCTCGCTGCGGGCGAGGCGGGCGTACACGTACACCAGGACCGGGAACATGATCAGGGTGGGGATGGTGGGCCACTGCAGCAGGAACCCGATCATGATGAGGAGGAAGCCGTCGTACTGCGGGTGGCGCACCCAGGAGTAGGGGCCGGTGGTGGCGAGGTGGTCGTGCTGGGCGGCCTCGTGCAAAACCTTCCAGGCGGCGGCGATCAGCCAGAAGCCGACGCCGATGGCGACGTAGCTGGCGAGGTGGAAGGGGCTCAGGTGCGGATCGCCCTGCCAGCCGGTCAGGTCGTTCCACAGGTGACCGCCGGCGTGGGTGTCCTTGAGCAGCGGGAACTGGTTGCCGAGCCAGCCGCCCAGCAGGTAGATGGTCAGCGGGGTGCCGTACATCTCGGTGAACAACGCCACCAGGAAGGCGCTGTAGGCGCCCATCGCTCGCCAGTCCCGCTTGCTTTTCGGGTGGAAGAAGCTCGCGGCGAAGACGATGAACAGCAGGGTGTTGAGCACCACCAGCGGCCACAGGCCGTATGCGGCATCCGCCATCACGTCCTCCTCGTCGAGGCTGTGCGATTGGTGACTGGTCTGCGTCGGCCGCGGGCGAGGCCGCTCATCCGGTGCTGGTAGGTGGCCTCGTCAATACGGCCGTGCAGGCGCAGGCCGACGCACCATCGCTCAGCGTCTTCCAGAGCGGCGCGCCGACTCCGAAGGCGTGCCAGAGGAGGGCAGCGGGGCTCGTTCGGCGTGATCAGGCGCGCGATGTCGTAGATCACGCCCGCCAGGATCAGCGTGCCGATCGAAATGGCTATCACGGCGCTCATGGCGTTCTCCTCGCCATGCCGTCGAGGCGGGGATCCGGCCGGTTACAGCCGGCCTCCGGGGTGCTGGTGGTGGTCGTGCTTGCGCAGCGAATCGCTGTCGTCGGTGTGCTGGTCACCACCGCCGTGGCCGCCGTGCATGCCGCGCATCATGAAGAACATCATCAGCGGGCAGGCGACGACGATGGCGAGGAGGGCGAGGCTGCCCAGGGGCATGCCGAGCACCAGGGCGCCGACGAAGGCGATGGCGACGGCGATCGCGTACAGGCCGTAATTCCGGTTGTTCCTCATGGCGGGGCCTCCGCCTTGGGAGGGCGGGTCAGTGTTTGGTGAGAGGGCCCGAAGAGCGCAGGGCCGTCAGGCGTCGCTGGTACTCCTCCTCGTTGATCTCGCCGCGGGCGAACCGCTCGGCGAGCAACTGTTCGGGCGAGGGACTGGCCGGGCTGTGAGTGTGCTCGTGGGGGCGGCCCAGGGCCCTAAAGAGCAGGACGGCGGCGGTGATGATCAACGCCCAGAACAGGATCATGCCGGCCGACATCGCGAACCAGCCCCATCCGCTGACGTCGTGGTCGTACCAGAAC
This sequence comes from Streptomyces thermospinosisporus, assembly GCF_039526425.1. Classification (NCBI taxonomy): domain Bacteria; kingdom Bacillati; phylum Actinomycetota; class Actinomycetes; order Kitasatosporales; family Streptomycetaceae; genus Streptomyces; species Streptomyces thermospinosisporus. Next base: position 29,432 of record NZ_BAAAIZ010000005.1, on the reverse strand, counting down.
ATCATCACCATCACGTCCCCAGGTCACCCGGGCGGCGGGCGCAGGGCCCGCGTTGTCCGGCCTCGTTCTTGTGTTGCTTCCAGGGTCCTCCCGTTCTGGCTTGAGGGCCCAGGGTCCACTGGTCCCGGGCGGGGGTCCGGTCAGCCCCTACCTGGTTGGGGTAGCCGCGAGCGAGGCTGGAGGGAGTGAACACGCAGGGAGGCCGATCTGCCATGGATGTTGCCGATGTCGTCGTGGTGGTCTCTGCGGCGGTGCTGATCGCGGGTCTGGGCTGGTTCTTCTTCGGTCCGCGCAGGGCCCGCACCGCGCTGATCGAGGGCGGGATGCAGCGGGTGGAGGTGACCGTGCGGGGCGGCTACAGCCCCGACGTCATCAAGGTCCGCCAAGGGGTGCCGGTGGAACTGGTCTTCGACCGGCAGGAGAGCGGGGAGTGCACCTCCCGGGTGGTCTTCCCCGACCTGCGGGTCAGCGCCGGGCTCCCGGCGTACACGCGTACCACCGTGCACCTCAGCCCGGATCAGGCTGGTTCGTTCGGCTTCGCATGCGGGATGAACATGATCCACGGCACGCTACTGGTCGAACCGGCAGACGGTTCCGGCGCCCCGGAGACCGCCTCGGACGGTGAAGGCCGGACAGCGGCTGCCACCACGACTGCTCCTGCTGGGCCGGCGAGCAGTTTGCCGGGCGGCGAGGCCGCGGCAGCCGAGGCGGAGGCCGCGGAGTCCGCCGAGCGGCTCGCGGAGATCGCCGACCTCACCCGGCGGGTCGCCCTCGGCGCGGTGCTGACCGCCCCGGTGCTCTTCGCCGTCATGGCGCACGAGCTCTTCGGCGCCGACTGGGTGCCGGGCTGGCTGCTGAACCACTGGCTGCAACTCGTGCTGATCACTCCGGTGATGCTCTATACCGGCTGGCCGATCCACTCCACCGGCTGGCTCACCTTGCGCCACCGCGGCGCGGACATGAACTCCCTGATCACGCTGGGTACCACGGCCGCGTACGGATACAGCCTGGTCGTCACGCTCGCCCCCACCCTGCTGCCCGAGAACGTGCGCGAGGTGTACTTCGAAGCGGTCGGGGTGATCCTCACTCTGATCCTGCTCGGCAGGCTGTTGGAGGCGCGCGCCAAGGCCGGCACCGGCGAGGCCATCCGCGCGCTGCTCGGGCTGCAGGCCCGCACCGCCCGCGTGATCCGTGACGGCACCGAGACCGAGATCCCGGTGGAGGACGTCGCGGTCGGCGACGAGGTGCTGATCCGGCCCGGGGAGAAGGTGCCGGTCGACGCGGAGGTGTTGTCGGGTTCCTCAGCGGTGGACGAGTCCATGGTCACCGGCGAACCCATGCCGGTCACCAAACGCGCCGCGGACACGGTCATCGGCGCCACCGTCAACGGAACCGGATCCCTGCGGGTACGCGCGAGCAAGGTCGGCGCCGACACCATGCTCGCGCAGATCGTCCGCCTGGTGCAGCAGGCCCAGGCGTCCAAGGCGCCCATCCAGCGGCTCGCCGACGCGGTCTCCGCCTACTTCGTGCCCGCCGTCATCGCCATCGCCATCGCCACCTTCGCGCTCTGGTACACGGTGGGACCGGCACCGGCACTCACCCTCGCGCTGGTCTCCGCAGTCGCCGTTCTGATCATCGCCTGCCCGTGCGCCCTGGGCCTGGCGACCCCGCTGTCGGTCATGGTCGGCACCGGCAAGGGCGCCCAGGCCGGCATCCTCATACGTTCCGCCGAAGCCCTGGAAACCGCCCACAAGCTGGACACCGTGGTGCTGGACAAGACAGGCACCGTCACCGCCGGGAAGCCCGTGCTCACCGACGTGCACACGGCCGAGGACTTCCAGGAGAACGAACTGCTGGCCTTGGTCGCAGCGGCCGAGGCGGACAGCGAGCACCCGCTCGCGGCGGCGATCGTCACCGGGGCCCGGGAACGCGGCCTCACCCCACGTGCGGCGGGCGGCTTCGAGTCGGTCACCGGCAAGGGCGTACAGGCCACCGTCGACGGCCGCGCCGTCCTGGTCGGCACCGCCCGGCTGCTCTCCGACGCCGGCATCAATACCACCGCGCTGGCCCCGGTCGCGGCCGAGCTGTCCTCCCAGGGCAAGACTGCCGTACTCGCGGCTGTCGACGGCCGCGCGGCCGGAGTGCTCGCCGTCGCCGACACCGTCAAGGACGACTCCACCCAGGCCATTGCAGCCCTGCAAAGGCTCGGCCTCGACGTGGTCATGCTCACCGGCGACAACGCCCGGACCGCCGCCGCGATCGCCGCACAGGTCGGCGTGGACCGGGTGCTGGCCGAGGTGCTGCCCGAGCACAAGGCGGACGAGGTCCGCCGCCTGCAGGGCGAGGGCCGCAGGGTGGGCATGGTCGGTGACGGCATCAACGACGCCCCGGCGCTGGCCGCCGCCGATGTCGGGCTGGCGATCGGCACCGGCACCGACGTGGCGATCGAGGCCGCCGACATCACCCTGATCTCCGGCTCCCTGACCGGTGTCGTCACCGCGATCCGGCTCTCGCGCGCCACGATGCGCAACATCCGGCAGAATCTGTTCTTCGCCCTGGTCTACAACGCCGTCGGCGTCCCCCTCGCCGCAGGCGCCCTGTTCCCGGTGTGGGGCATCCGCCTCAGCCCGATCATCGCCGCCGCCGCCATGGCCCTGTCCTCCTTGTCGGTGGTCACCAACGCCTCGCGCCTGCGGCGCTGGCACACCAGCCCGCTGCCGCCCTCCGCAGCGGCAGCGGTCGAACCAGGGGTCGAGCCGCGGACGGAGACACCGGCTGATCACGCGCCCCAGTCCGCCACGACACCGGAGGGCGAAGTGAGCGACAAGCGTCCCAGCCACGACCATCCACGCGAGTCCGCCACCGCTGTCACTGACCCGGTGTGCGGCATGCAGGTCACCCCGGAGACCGCGGCGGAGCGTCACGTGATGGACGGAGAGCGGTACTACTTCTGCTCCGCCGGATGCGCTGCCACCTTCTGCGCCGACCCGGACCGCTACCGGGCATCTGCTGCGCACGGCACGGCACAAGGAGATGAGACCAGGTGACCACCATCTCCGGCCCTGCAGGTACTCCGGATCCGGCACCGGGCGCGGCCCCGCACGGCTACGCCGACCACAAGTCCGACCATCTCGCCCGGCTGCACAAGATCGAGGGCCAGGTACGCGGGGTCACCCGCATGGTCGACGACGACCGGTACTGCATCGACGTCCTCACCCAGATCAGCGCCGTCACTCGAGCCCTGCAGGAAGTCGCACTCGGCCTGCTCGACGACCACGTGCGGCACTGCGTGACCGACGCCGCCCGCTCGGACCCGGCCGCGGGCGAGGCCAAGCTCGGCGAACTCGCCCTCGCCCTGCGCCGCACACTGCGCCTGTGACCGCCTCCGCGGCCCCAAGGCCGGACACACCCCACGGGGGTATATTGAGCGGGCGGCGAGCTCCTACCCACAGGGCTCGGAAAGGAGAAGTCCGGGTGGAGGCGATGGCGACACAGTCAGCCCGCGCGGGCGCCGTGCGCTGGGCGCGCGGCGTCGTCATCGCCCTGTGCGCCGCCCTGGCCGTACTGGTCCACCACGAGACCGCCGCGATCGCTGTCACCTCCGCGCCCTCCACCCCGCATGCCGGGCACGTCATGCCGGGCATGGCGTCCTCGCCCGCCGACGCGAAGCCGATGAGTTCCGCCGCCGGCCACACGGACGTGCCCGGCGCGAGTACGTCCGCGCACAGTTCTCCCGACAGCGCCTGCGCCACTGCGGGCATGCAGCACTGCACCACTGCGAGCGTCGAAGTGGTCAAGCTCGCTGTGCCACCGCAGGGGCTTGCCGGGCAGTCGGCAAACCCGTACCAGGCCCGATCCGGCCCGGTGTCCGCCGGGACGATCGGCCGCGCGCCACCCGACCTGTCGGTCCTCTCCCAGCTGCGCATCTAGGCCGCACCCACGGCACCCGTGTGCCGTCTCGCGTCCGCGACCCCACCTGCAGCTCGAACAAGAGGACTCACATTGTGAACAGCATCAACCGCCGCTCCGTCCTGCTCGCCGGACTCGGCGCCGCCGGCGCGGGCGCGCTCGCCGCCTGCAGCACCTCCGGCAGCACTCCCGCCCTGGTCAGCCCGTCCGGCTCTCAGGTCGTCCGCGTGGAGAAGAAGCGGGCCGGCACCGGCAGGGAGCAGAAGATCACCCTGACCGCCGTGCCCGCCATGCTCGACCTGGGCGGTGGCGTCCGGGCCAAGACCTGGACCTTCGACGGCCGCACGCCCGGCAAGGAGATCCGGCTTTCCGCCGGAGACACCCTGGCCGCTGAGCTGTCCAACCAGTTGCCGGGCAAGATCACCACCTCGATCCACTGGCACGGCATCGCGCTGCGCAACGACATGGACGGTGTGCCCCCGGCCACGCAGACCGCCGTCCGGGCCGGGTCCAACTTCACTTACCGGTTCGTCGCCGACGCCCCGGGCACGTACTTCTTCCACCCGCACGTCGGCGTCCAGCTCGACCGCGGGCTGTACGCCCCGCTGATCGTGGAGGACCCGCGCGAGCCGCTGGCGTACGACGACGAATGGGTCGTCGTTCTCGACGACTGGGTCGACGGCGTAGCGGGTACCCCCGACGAGGTCTTCGCCGAGCTCAGGCAGGGCATGGGCGGCATGGACATGGGCGGCGCCTCCGGCTCGGGCATGGAGGGCCACGACATGCACAGCATGGGGGACACGGGTGAGGACGCGGCGTCCCCGTCCCCGTCCTCCTCGTCGGGCGGAATGTCGTCGAGGTTCATGCTCATGGGCGCCGAGAGCGACCTGCTCGGCGGCGACGCCGGTGATGTGAAGTACCCGTACCACCTGGTCAACAGCCGCATCCCGGCCGACCCGGACGTCTACACCGGCAAGCCCGGCCGCAAGGTGCGCTTGCGGATCATCAACGCGGGCTCCGACACCGCCTACCGGGTCGCGCTCGGCGGCCACCGGCTGACCATCACCCACACCGACGGCTTCCCGGTCCAGCACCAGCAGGTGGACGCCCTGCTCATCGGTATGGGCGAACGCTACGACGTCCTGGTTACCCTCGGCGACGGCGTCTTCCCCCTGGTCGCCGCGGCCGAGGGCAAGAACACCGGCGGCATGGCTCTGGTCCGTACGGGTTCCGGCCGCGCACCGTCGGTGTCCGTACGGCCGAAGGAACTCAACGGCCTGATCATGACCGCCTCCCAGCTCCGCGCGGCCGACGACGTGCGCCTGAAGTCCGCCAGGACCGACGTCACGCACCAGATCAAGCTCACCGGCGGCATGATGCACTACAACTGGGCCATCAACGGCAAGCCCTTCGACATGGCCAACCCGGATGCGAACCCGATCCTGATGGAGGAGGGCCAGCGGGTGCGGCTGGACTTCGTCAACGACACCACCATGTGGCACCCGATGCACCTGCACGGCCACACCTACCAACTCGGCGACTCCGGTCCCCGTAAGGACACCGCGATCGTCCTGCCGAAGAAGAAGCTGTCCGTCTTCTTCGATGGCGACAACCCCGGCCAGTGGATGCTGCACTGCCACAACGCCTACCACGGCGAGGCCGGGATGATGGGAATCGTGGCTTACCGGGCGTGACCTCGGGTTGGGTGGCATGCGGAGTGCTTGCGTGCCATCCAACCGCCGTTGCCGGGGAACGTGACCAAGAGAAGAGATGCGAGCGCTGCCCGAGCTGTGGCGCCAGGCGCCCTGGAACCGCGAGAGGCAGGTCATCGGACCGGTGTGGGAGCGGACGCCCCTGCCGCCGGCCGGTCAATCCCTCCCGTTCCAGATGAAAGGCAGTGCGCCGCAGCGCCCCGGCGAACGCGGGCCCTTCCGGCTTCCCCGCGGCCCGCAGGCGAGCGATCCTGAAGGCATGGAGATCGAAGTCCTGGTCGTGCCCGGCTGCCCCAACGAGCAGACCGTCGCCGACCATCTGCGGCAGGCGCTCGACGACATCGGGCTGCGCGAGACCGGGTTCACCACGCGCGTGATCGCCGACCAGACCGAGGCCGAGCGCGACGGCTTCACCGGCTCCCCGACCATCCTCGTCGACGGGCGCGACCTGTTCACCGAGCCGGGCCGCCCGCCAGGGCTGGCCTGCCGGGTCTACCGCACCGCCCAGGGCCTTGCCGGCGCGCCCGACGCCGGTCAGCTGCGACGGGCCCTCACGGCCGTGGCCGAGGCCTCCCCGCACTGAGCGACACGTCCCTCCACACGTCCCCGGGCGCTCCCTTCGGGGTTCGCGTTGGCTGGAGAGGGCCGCAGCGCGGCGCAGGCGCACCTGTCAGAAGGTGGCCGCGGGTTCACAGGCCGGGGGCGCCCCAGAGCGGGAACCAGCGGGTCAGGTCCTCCTCGACGCGCAGGTCGTCCTTGACCGTGGCCTTGACCTGGAGTTCCAGCGGGTTGTCGCGTTTCTGGCCGGGCAGCGGAGCGAACGGGTAGAAGGTGCCGCGCTTGTAGAGGTAGACCAGCGCGAGGGGGCGCAGCTCAGCGTCGTGGAACGTGACCAGGGAGCACAGCAGTTGCGGGCCGAAGCCGCTGTCCTGCAGGGCGGTGTTCACCGCGTGCAGGTCGCTCACGAGGGCGGGCAGGTCGCCGGGGCCGCGACGGGAGAGCAGCCAGGAGTAGCCGTAGCTGTCACGGCTGAACTCCACCGGCACGCCGGCCCGTTCGGAGTCCGCGTCCAGCAGGGCCCCTACGTCCTGCTGGACTTGGGCGAATGCCCCGCCCTCGATGGCGGCGAAGCACACCGAGCCCGCTCCGGTCGAGGTGAAGCCGCTCGCGGCCTGGAGGGTGATCGCGGCCGAGGGCAGGCCGAAGAGCTGGTCCAGGTCGGGCTTGACCGGCTTGGTCCGGCCGAACAGGACGTCCAGGAAACCCACGGGGCCGTCAGCTCCTTCTGCCTGGGCCCGGCTCGGGCGGGAAACGCCGGGGCGGGCGGCCGGGACGGTGGTGGGTGGTCATGCCGCCTCACCCAGCTCCACAGAGATGGCCGCGAGCGCCTCCAGACGGCGTTCCAGGCTGGGGTGGGTGGAGAACATGCTGGCCAGCGCCGTGCCGGGCCCGAGCGCGGGGGTGAAGAAGAACGCGTTGAACGCCTGCGCGGTGCGCAGATCCTGGGTGGGAATGCGGGCGATGTCGCCGCTGACCTTGGTCAGCGCCGAGGCCAGTACCGAGGGTTTCCCGGTGAGCATGGCCGCAGCGCGGTCGGCGGCCAACTCGCGGTAGCGGGACAGTGCCCGGATGAGCAGGAAGCTGAGGGCGTAGACGAGCGCGGACACCGCCATGACGATGGCGAGCAGGGCGGCGGTGTTCTGGTCACGGTTGCGTCCGCCGAACAGCTGGGAGTAGAAGGCGAAGCGGACGATGAGCCCGGCGATCACACCCAGGAACGAGGCGATGGTGATCACCGCGACGTCACGGTGTGCGACATGGGACAGCTCGTGGGCGAGGACGCCTTCGAGTTCATCGGTCTCCAGGCGGCGCAGTAGTCCGGTGGTCACGCAGACGACGGCGTGGTCGGCGTTGCGGCCGGTGGCGAACGCGTTGGGCAGGTCCATCTCGGAGACGGCCACCCGGGGTTTGGGCATGTCCGCGGTGGCGCACAGCCGGTCGATGACCCCGTGCAACTCGGGCTGTTCCTCGCGGCTGACGAAGCGGCCGTGCATGGCGTACAGGGCGATCCGGTCGGAGAACCAGAACTGCGCGACCAGCAGGGCGGCGGCGATGACGACCACCAGGACGACGGACTTGAGCAGCACGATCAGCGCGGCGATGAACGCCACGTACACCAGCCCGAGCAGGAACATCGTGACCGCCATGCGGGCGGTCAGCTGCCGGTCGGGCTCGAAGCGGCTGCGCATCGTCATCACCCCGGGATCAGGCCCTCGTCGGAGAGCAGTTCGCGCACCTGCGCGAGGCTGGTGTCCGCATCGGGCAGCACCAGGTCGGACGGTGTGATCCTTTCGTCCGGCAGGGGTGTGCCGAGGCTGCGTACTGCGTCCAGCAGGGCTGACAGGGCGGCGGTGAACGCGGTCTCGTCGCCCGCGTCCGCGGCCGACTGCAGCGCCGCGTCCAGTTCGTTGAGCCGGTCAAGGTGCTCTTCGGTGATCTCGTACTGGCCTTCGCCGAGAATCCGCATGATCATGACGTTGTCTCCTGGTCCGGCGGTGCCTGCCTGGCTCCGCCGCCCTCCACGGCCGGCGGTGTGGAAGCCGCCGGGAGCTGCGCCTTCATCATGGCCAGTTCCTTGTCGACGTCGCTGCCTGCGGTGACACGTTCGAGTTCGGCCTGGATGTCGTCACGGCCGGCCGGAAGGGTGGCGTCCTCCAGCGCGCCGGAGGCGAGCAACTCATCCAGCGCACCGGCGCGGGCCTGCAGCTGCTCGGTCTTGTCCTGGGCCCGCTGCATGGCCAGACCCACATCGCCCATCTCCTCGCCGATGCCGGTGACGGCCTCGGTGATGCTGGTCTGCGCCTCGGCCGCGGTGTAGGTGGCCTTGATCGTCTCCTTGCGGGTGCGGAAGCTGTCGACCTTCGCCTGCAGGCGCTGCGTGGCGAGGGTGAGCTTCTCCTCCTGGTCCTGCAACGACGCCTGCTGGGTCTGCAGGTCGGTGATCTGGGAGGCCACGGCGGTGCGCCGGGTCAGGGCCTCGCGGGCGAGATCCTCGCGCCCTGCGGCGAGCGCCTGCTGGGCCTGTCCCTCCAGCTTGCCGCCGGACTGCTGCAACTGGCTGATCTGCAAGTCGACGCGTTTGCGGCTGGTGGCCACATCGGCCACGCCGCGCCGCACCTTCTGCAACATCTGGAGCTGCTGTTCGTAGGAGTAGTCCAGGACCTCGCGGGGGTCCTCGGCCTTGTCCAGGGCCTTGTTCGCCTTGATCCGGAACAGGGCGGCGATGCGGTGAGCGATGCTGCTCATGACGGCCGCCTCCTCTCGATGGGGTGAGGAATCAGCCAGGCCACACGGCGGACACCTTCAGGCTCCGGCCCGGTGGTCCGGGCCGCAACCTCGATCCCTGGGGTACCCGGCCATCCTCGCCCCGCGATACCCAGCGGGGTAGGGACCAGCGGTCCCCACTCGGGGCCGGTCGGGCCCTGCACCGGGTCCGCACCCCGGGAGCAGTCTCGCCGAAGCCGACCAGTACCGCTGTGCAGAGTTTCCTGCTCGGCGGCCAGCAGCCTGTTCGGGCTCGCGTTCTGCAGAACTTCGACGTCGCCGACCCGTTCTTCCGCCCCTCATGCGCTCACCCACGGCAGCGTGCGTTGCACGAGAGATGGCACGGGCGCAGGCTGCTTGATGACGAGGGGAGTCCTTCGATGACCCAGCACCCGCCTACCACAGAGGTCGATCGTCCAGTCGTCGGCTCGTACCCGACCTACACCGGCGCCCAGCGCGCGGTCGATTTCCTGTCCGACAGCAGATTCCCGGTGGAACGCACCGCGATCATCGGCTCGGACCTCCGCATGGTCGAGACCGTCCTCGGCCGGCTCACTCGCGGCCGGGCCGCCCTGGCGGGGGCCGGCACCGGCGCCTGGTTCGGGCTGCTGGTCGGGCTGCTGCTGTCGGTGTTCTCAGCCGGCAACCACCACGCCTTGGTACTGATGCTGAGCGGACTGGCCTACGGCGCCGTCTTCGGCGCGGTCTTCGGGTTCGCCGGTCACGCCCTCAGCGGCGGCCACCGCGACTTCTCCTCCCGCAGCCAGATCGTGGCCGCCCGCTACGACGTGGTCGCCGACGCCGAGGTCGCCGAGGAGGCCAAGAACCTGCTGATCAAACTAGCCTGGCGCGAAGAGTGACCTGCCGTCGGCCTTGCCACCACGGGCAGCGCTGCGAACACCCCTGTCTCTCGCAAGGGCCTCGCCACCGGTCGGCCAGACTCCACGTGCTCGACGGCTCTGCCCCTCAGCCGTCCCGGACTCACTCGCTGAAGGAGGAGTGACCGTGCAGCACCACGCGGATCATCAACATCACGAAACGTCCGGGCGCGAAGATCCCGGTAAGGAGCGGACCACAGCAGTTCTGGATGTGCGCGGCCTGGCCTGGGCGTCCCAGCAGAGCACCGTCACCGCTGCGCTGGGCCGGCGGCCTGGCGTACTTCAGGCCGAAGTCAACCCGGTCGCACAATCGGCGACGGTTGCCTTCGATCCGCGGCGTACGTCACTGGCCGAGCTGCGCCGCTGGGTGACCGAATGCGGCTACCACTGCAACGGCCAGTTGGTGCCGTCCCATGTCTGCGATCCGATGGCCGAACCGGACCCTGCTGTCGAAGCGGCTGAGGACCGTCATGCGAATCCTGAGGGCCATGCCGCGCGGGTGGCCGTTCCAAGCGCACCTGCGGAGCACGCCGACTACGTCGAGCACGCGGCGGCCGAGGCTCCCGCCGAGGCCGAGGAGATGCCGACACCGCACGAGCTGATGGGACACGGCGGCCACGAGGCCATGTCGATGGCGGCGATGGTGGCCGACATGCGCAACCGCTTCCTCGTAGCGCTGCTGTTCTCGATCCCCATCGTCATCTGGTCACCGATCGGCGAGGACGTCTTCGGTCTGGACGTCCCTGTGCCCTTCGGGCTGCGCCAGGATGTCTGGGCGCTGCTGCTGAGCCTGCCGGTGATCTTCTACTCGTGCTCGATCTTCTTCGACGGCGCCGTGCGCGCGCTGCGTGCCCGCACCCTGGACATGATGGTGCTGGTCGCGGTCGCCGTCGGCTCCGGCTGGACGTACTCGCTGATCATCACGCTCACCGGGGGCGGCGACGTCTTCTACGAGGCGGCTACCGTGCTGGCCTCGTTCGTGCTGCTCGGCCACTGGTTCGAGATGCGCGCCCGGGGCGGCGCCAACGACGCCATCCGCACCCTGCTCGACCTCGCCCCGCCCAAGGCACTCGTCGTGCGTGGCGGGCAGCCGGTGGAGGTGCCCACCGCCGAGGTCGTGGTCGATGACCTCCTGCTGGTCCGGCCCGGAGCCAAGATCGCCGTCGACGGGCTCGTGGAGGAGGGCGAGAGCGAGGTCGACGAGTCGATGGTCACCGGGGAGAGCCTGCCCGTGCACAAAGCCCCCGGCTCGCAGGTCATCGGCGCGACCATCAACGCCAACGGCACGCTGCGCGTGCGCGCCACCAAGGTCGGCTCCGACACCGCCCTGGCCCAGATCGTCAAGCTCGTCCAGGAAGCACAGAACTCCAAGGCACCGGGCCAACGGCTCGCCGACCGGGCCGCGTTCTGGCTGGTCTTCGTCGCCCTGATCGGCGGCGCCGCGACGCTGGCCGTCTGGCTGCTGGCCACCGACCGCTCGCTGGGCACCGCGATGCTGTTCGCCATCACCGTCGTCGTCATCACCTGCCCGGACGCCCTGGGTCTGGCCACCCCTACGGCCATCATGGTCGGCACAGGACTGGGGGCCCGGCGCGGGGTGTTGTTCAAGAACGCCGTCGCCCTGGAGGCATCGGCCGGAATCCAGACCGTGGTCATGGACAAGACCGGCACCCTGACCAAGGGCGAGCCGGAGGTGACCGACCTGATCACCATCCCGGGAACGGACGAGGACCAATTGCTGCGGCTGGTCGCGGCGGTGGAGCGCGAGTCCGAGCACCCGCTGGCCGAAGCCGTCGTACGGTACGCCGAGAGCCGGGCCGTGGCGGCAGTGAGCGCGCGGCACTTCGAGAACGTCCCCGGCCACGGTGCGACCGCTGTCGTAGACGGCCACCGGGTCGCGGTCGGCAACCGCGGACTGGCGTTGCGCGAAGGCGTCGATCTCGGGCAACTGGCCGCCCGGCGCGAGGCGCTGGCCGCCACCGGCCGTACCGTCGTCGTCGCCGCCGTCGACGGACGGGCGACGGGCCTGATCGGCATCGCCGACACGCCCCGGGAAACCTCGGCCGACGCCGTGGCCGAACTGCACGCCCTTGGCGTCGAAGTGGTCATGCTCACCGGCGACAACCAGGCCACCGCCGAGCGGATCGCGGACCGTCTGGGCATCGACACCGTCATCGCCGAGGTCCTGCCCGGGGACAAGGCGGCCAAGGTGGCCGAACTGCAACACGGCGGCCTCAAGGTCGCCATGGTCGGCGACGGCGTCAACGACGCACCCGCCCTCGCCCAGGCCGACCTCGGCATCGCCATCGGCGCCGGCACCGACGTGGCCATCGAGACCGCCGACCTCGTCCTGATGCGCTCCGACCCCCTCGACGTGCCCACCGCCCTGCGCATCGGCCGCGGCACCCTGCGCAAGATGCGGCAGAACCTCGGCTGGGCCATCGGCTACAACGCCATCGCGCTGCCCATTGCCGCGGGCGTCTTCGAGCCCGCCCTCGGCCTGGTGCTGCGGCCGGAGATCGCCGCGCTGTCCATGTCCGGGTCCAGCATCATCGTCGCCGTCAACGCCCTCGCCCTCAAACGCCTGCACCTTCCCGGCGCGGCACCGTCGCCCGCCGACCAACCTGCCGGCGCCCCAGCCGCCCTCGCCACGAGCGAAAGCGCCGGGCTCGACACCGGCCACCGTGCCACCTGACCTCCAGGGCTACGGGGCCGGGGCTACGGGCGACAGGGCCAGGGTCGGCCTGCCCGTCGTACCGAACCGCGCACACGAGCTCGAGGACCACCGGGAAACCGGGGAGGGCCCGACAGAAGTCGAGTACGGGCAAGGTGGATCTGCCGTCGGGCAAGGTCAAGGTGACCAGCGAGCAGCCGCTGGATCCCGCTGCCGTCGCCGCCGCGGTCGACGAGGCCCGCTACGAGCTCGTCGGCGGCGAGAGCCGGTGAACCGGCGGGCGGAGTTGCTGCGCCGAGCCGTCGGCCCCCGTCGCCAGGCTCACGGCTGCGGCGTTCTCCACGCCGCGGACCCGCCTCACGGAGCCCGGAGCCGCCCCGGCTCGAAAGCCCTGCAGGTGCGGCAACGCACCCACGGTTCGCTGACCTGCTCCGGTCACGTCGGTTGAAGCCGCGGTCGCGGCCGAGGCCGCTTCGCCCTTCGGTCCTGCGAAGACGGCTGGACCTGCCGGGCGCGCCCCCGGCAGGTCCAGCCGCAGTGCTGTACGCGGCGCTGAGTCCGTCAGGCAGCCGGTGCGGACAGCTCCGCGCCCCGGCCGGCCGAGGCAGTGGCCCTCGGCTCCAGGACACGCTCGGCGAGGTACCCGAAGAGCAGGCCGAAGGCCGCCCAGAGCAGGGCCTGGACGCCGAGGGAGGCCATGCGGAACTCCCACAGGTCTGTGGCCGGGAAGCCGTTGGGCACGTTGTCCCCGGACGGCAGGAACACCATCGCGACCGTCACGGCCGCCAGGAAGGCCAGCCCGGCGGCTGTGGAGGCGTTCCAGTTGCCCCAGCCGGGGGCGAGGCGGCGGCCCAGCAGCACGGCCGCGATGCCGAGCAGGACGCTCAGCGCGATCATCAGGAAGTACAGGGCGGTCCGCTGGTCCAGGGTGTCGGGGTTGCCGACGGCGGGCGGGTTCGCCGGGTACTTGAGGGTGGGCACCAGGTAGACGGTGAGGAACGCGGCGAGTGCGGTCAGGGCGGCCGTGGCCCGGGCGCCGAACTGGCCGATCCGGCCCAGCGCGAAGCAGAACGCGAGGGCGGCGATGCCGCCGACGGCCACGCCGAAGACGAGGACGCCGGTGGCCAGCCCCGCGGTCGACTGCACCGACCGGCTGACCAGCTCCTCCCCGCCGGCGGCGTGGTGGGAGTTCGACTCCTCGAAGGCGATCGCCGCGTCGACCGACCCCTCGCCGACGAAGTACGCGAAGGCGAAGGTCAACATGCCGGCGCCGAGGCCCGCGAGCATGCCGCGCACCAACAGGGCTCGCACTATTGCGGAGTTCATGGGTGTCCGCTCCCCGTCAGTGGCAGGGGAAGCCGAGCAGGTGACGGCCGTCGTGCACCCACTCGTGGACGCCCTCGCCGGAGAAGACGGCGAAGGCGCCCTGCTCGGCGCCGACGAAGTAGAGCAGGACGAGCATCAGGAGGCCGAAGAACACAGCCCAGGGCAGGATGGCTCGAACGGGCAGCGGGGCTGTGACGGGCAGGGCGGCGGGGGCAGGGGCGGCAGTGGACTGCGCCATGGCGAGACCTCCTCGGGAACACGCGTCCCGTGTCATGTGGAGCACTCGACGACGGCATCGGGTCTGACTCACCGCCATCCCCCTGCATCCCTTTGGGGCAGGAGCCTGCGGCACACAGTGGCGCGACCGTGCCGGGCTTGCACCGGACTTCCGAGGCGCCGTCGTCCTTGTCGCCCAAATCGTAGGGGCACGGCGACAATCAGCCAACATGGCGTGCGCCACCTACCATGGGCCGGCCGGTGCGGACCCGGCGAAGGGGGCTCTCATGACAATCCGGCTCACGCTGTTGTGCGCCGCCGCGCCCATCGCGCGCGAGGTGCGCTTCGCCGACACCCCGCTCGACGAGCGGGCACTGCGGCAGGCGCGCACAGCCGCTGGATCCCTGCCCACAGCGACCGTCCGATACGCCGCGCCCTCGCAGCGGTGCCGCCAGACCGCCGAGGCGCTGGGATGGGACTCCGCCATCACCGAACCGGCGCTGCGCGACGTGGGCATGGGCCGCTGGTACGGCCGTACGCCGGAGGAACTCGCCACGGCGGACGCCGCCGGGTTCACCGCCTGGCTGAGCGATCCGGAGGCCGCACCGCACGGTGGCGAGTCCGTGGCCGACGTGTGCCGCAGGGTCGCCGAATGGCTCGATGCGCTGTCGGCCGATGCCGGGCGGGTGGTGGCCGTGGTCGAGCAGGCGGTGGCGCGTGCCGCGGTGATCCGCGCGCTGGACACCCCGCCCGCGTCGTTCTGGCGCATCGATGTGCCTCCCCTAAGCGCCGTATCGCTCACCGGGCGGGCCAGGCGGTGGAATCTGCGGATGGGAGCCGTCGTGGGAAGCGGAGACAGCTGACGGTAGGCGCTGGCCCGGTGGTATGGAGGGACTGCCTGCCCGAGCCGCGTCGCACGACGAGGGCTACTCACCACCGTCCGGACGCAGACAGCTTGCCGCCCGGTCATCGAGCACCGGTACATTGATGCGCCGCGACAGTAGAGGGAAGGTGCCATATCGGCGCCACGGCGAGATGACGGAGCGTATGAGCTACAGGGCCAGGGCGGAGCGAGGCGTCGTCGGGCGCCTGTTCCTGCTGCTGCTCCTCGCCCTCGGCCTGATGCACCTCCTCGCCCACGCAGGCGACACCGGCATCGGCCACGAGCGCGAGACAGTCGCTCATGCTCACGCGGTTCAGTCCGAGCCGACCACACCGGGTGAGGCGATCCCGCTCGTCGCGACGGCGTCCGTCGAGCACGACCATCACGGCACCGAGGGCACGACGGATCTCGGCCTCTGCGCGGCTGTCATCGGCTGCTGCGCTCTGCTGGCGATTGGCGGTAGGCGACTCCGCGGTCGCCGCATCGCCCTGCTCCCCCTGCGCAGGAGGCGAAGGCGAGCCGCGCGGTCCGGCCTGTTCCGACCACCAGATCCACGTCTTTCGCGAGGCGTCGGTATCGCGCAGCTGGCAGTCCTGCGGATTTAGGCCGCCGACACGGCGTGCAGGCCGTGTCCTTCCTCGTGCGACGTCGTACGACGCAATCAGGCACCACCCGGGGTCCGGCACCCTTCGCGGTCCGGGCCGGGCGGCGTACGCCTGGGCACTCCTGCCGCTGATCCGACGCATCCCTGCCACGCATGCCCCCGGCGGACCGGGCACGCCTTGCCGCGTGCCGGCCGACCCGCGAAAGGCCCCTCCTCGTGACTCAGCCCCACCTCGTCGACCGTGTCGGCGTGCCCGCCCAGCCGCAGGCACGCCACCCTCGCCCGCAGCAGTACCAGCAGCAGCCCTCGTATCAGCCGCACCCGCCACGCCAGCAGCGGCCGCATGGCCATGTCCGACCGGATGTCCAGCCCGCTCCAGCTCCTACGGTCTCGGAGTCCAGCCCGCGTCAGCACCAGACGTCGGAATCCCACACCCCTCCCCCGACCGGTGGCCGCCGGGCACGTCGGCGGGCGAAGAAGCGGACACCGGTGATCGGTGACTACCTGGGATACGCCACGACGTTCGTGGGTGCGGGTCTGATCAGTGGCGCGGTGGTGCACCATCCGCTGGATCCGGACCGGTACACAGTGATCGCGTTGGTCGGTGCGGGCGTGTTCCTCTGCGCGACCCTGCTGAACGAGTTCATCCTCAAGCGGCAGCGGCCCAGCGCCTCGAAGGTGGTCGCGATCGTGCTGGCCTCGCTAGCGCTGTCGTTCGGCATCGGCATGCTCAGTGGCGGGATGCAGCACTTCGAGGACTTCCCCGAGCGGGCGGCGATGCTGATCCCGTTCGGGCTGGCGCTGTCCTTCGTGGCGTACGTGCTGCGCTACGACCCCGCGCGCTGGCGCAGCATCATCGGCCCGACCGGGTTGCTGGTGCTGGTCACCGCGGCAGTCGCGTTCGTCGGGCTGCGCGGTATCGCCGCCGACATGGCCGCCGAGTCGGGCAGTGGCGGCCACAGCCACGGCGAGGAGACCACGAGCGAAACGGAGACGGCGAAGACAGACGACGGTCATACGCAGGACAGCCACACCGAGCACGCCGGAACGACGGCGCCCGAGGCCTCGCCCAGCGCCGAAAGCACCGGATCCGGCGCAGGCGAGGAAGAAGCCGGTCACGCGGAGGACGGACACGCCCACTGAGTCGGAGCGCCCGTGGCCGGGGCTGCTAGCAATGGACACCTGCTGCGGCTCCCGGCAGCGGTGGAGCGATCACTTGATCCGGTTCACCGTTTCTTCGGCCGGGCGGAGTTCCAGTCGGTGGTCAGCCCTGCGGTCACCGCGTCGAAGCGATGGCGGTCGGCCTCTGAGAGCTCGGCTTCTACGCCCAGACGAAGGTCATCAACAGCCTCGCGTTCTCCCTGCCGCTGTCCTTCGGTGTCGGCCTGGTCGGCGGCGGCATCCAGCATTTCGAGCAGTTCCCCGAGCGCAGCGCCTGGATTACCCCCATCGGCCTGCTCATGTTCGTACGTCGCGTTCGTCGCCAAGAACTCCAAGGGCCGCTGGCGGCACCTCCTCAGCTCGTTCGCGGCCGTCGTCGTCATTGCGGCCCTCGCCTGGCGGGGGATGACCGCCCTCGCCGGCTCCATCAGCTCCGACGGCCACAGCCACGACCACGGCTCCACGACCAAGACCCCCGCAGAGCCGGACCGGGCTCCGTTGAGGAGGATCAGACTCCCGTTGAGCAGGACACCCGGCCGAGCCGGCATCATACGTCCCATAGCCACTGACCCGGGTCCGGCACCTCGTAGCCGTTCTCGCAGGCCCACGCGGACCACGCTGGGCTCGTACTCCCGCTCACGGCGCTTGCGCGTGCCGTCGGCGGGCCCGGGATGCGGCGCGTTCTAGCGAGTGCGCCGCTCGGCGAGGCGTCCCTCCAGCCGGTTCTCCTCGCTGGTGCTTCCCCAGCTCGCCGCGGCGGGTGAGGGCCCTTGACCAAGTACGCCGACAATCCCTCCATACGGGAGTCCCGACGGATCGCCGACCTCAACCCTGGTCTTCGGCGCCATCACCACAAGCACTCAGGTGGGGCAAGCTCAATCCGCCCAAGCCACGCCGCTGCCCGATGCGGGTGGTCGGCAACGAAAGGCACCGCGCGCCGCTCGCTCTCGCAGCGTGACCGACCTCGATCGGTGATCGATCACTAACTGGCACTTCGGGGAGATGACCCGCACCTCGAACCTCCGGTCCGGCGAACGCCGGCGCAGCACTTACGACAGTCCGAGGACGCGCATGGCCAGACCGGCTGTCGGCTTGGGCCCGAACGAGGTGGACTTGCGGGGCAACCGCACTCCGGCACCGGCCAGTTCCCACACCGTGTCCTCGCTGATCGCGGGCAGCAGAAGCGCGCTGCCGCTGTCGGGTCCGGCCACGGCCGCGGTGGCCTGGGGGAGGTCGTGGACATACGTCACGGCACCTGGCAGGTCGGGTACGGACCAGGTGTGGCGGAGCAGCAGGTGGTCGCTGACGGCAGCGGGGAGTTGCGCCCACCGACTGGGATGGCCGGCCAGGGCTTCGTGCAGGGCCAGAGGGTCGGGATCGGTGATGGTCCACGCCTGCTCTGCACCGGTGAGTACCAGTTCACCGGGCTCGGGCGGACGCGGCCCTGTGGGAAGGGGCAGAACCCGGGCCACCTCGGACGCGGCCTTCGCCGCCTTCTCCGGTTCCAGTCCGGTCATCACACGGTGGATCGCGGAGAGCTGGAGGGGGTACGTCGTGGTGTCGACGAGCAGGGTGAGGCTGCTGTCCCAGGGGCTGCCCGCGTCGCCGCTCAAGTGGAGACAGGCGGCGTGGCGGTGGTGGCCGTCGGCTATGAGGGCCTTACCGGTGGACAGGCCACTGGTGAGGAGCGAGAGTTCCGTGGCGTCCTCGCACGCCCACAGCCGGTGGGTGAGCTCTCCGACGCGGGCCACGGCGACCGGTGCCCGACGCGTCACGTGCTCCGCGACCTGCGCAGCCGTCGACTCCGCGCCTCGGCAGGCCACCAACAGCGGCTCCAACTGGGCACGCAACCCCGCCATATGGCCAGCACGCTGCCGGACCACGTGGGCGGACACGTCTTCGTGCGGCAGCAGCTGCCCTCCATGGCGTGGCAGCACCAGATCACCGATCAGGCCACGTTGCAGGATCCGGGCGCCCCGCTGCTGTTGGTAGACGTACAGGGCGGGCCGCTCGTCCCGGCGGAGCACGCCGCGTCGCAGCCAGCGCCCCAGTTCCCGGGCGGCGGCCTGCGGCGCGTCCGCGTACAGGAGTCGGGCCACGTGGTGCGGATGACGCCGGAGTTCGCGGGCGCGGGTGGCGCCGAGGTCGTCGTAAGGCGGAGCGAGGAGGTCGGTCAGATCGCCGACGCGGTCCGTGTCGTAGCGCACCGCCCGGAAGGGCCGGAGCTGCAACGGGGTCGGCTTCGCGATGGGCTCGGCAAAGGTGGGCATCAAGAACTCCAGGAAGAGGGCACGGCCCAGCAGGGGCGGGGCACCGTGTGGTGCCCCGCCCCTGGGCCAGCGGGCCGGTGGGTCAGACGGTGGCGGGCAGCGGCTCGGAGGCGGGCGGCGCCGCCAGTCGGCCGGTGCGGTGCAGGCCGTACAGGGCGGCCGCGCACGCCAGGCCGAGCGCGATCAGCGTGATCCACGGCAGCGCGGGCATCCCGGCCGCGCGGGCGGCGTCGAGCGCGGCGCCCGTGCCCAGATTCCCGACGGTGATACCGATGCCGCAGATCGTGTTGTAGAGCCCGTAGTGGGTGGCGACGAGGCGGTCACCGGAGAGGCGGACGATGGTGTCCATCTCGAAGGGGTAGGCGATCATCGTGCCAATGGCCAGCAGCAGCGCGGCGAGCGTCGGCGGCGCGGCCGCGAGCAGCCACAGCCCGATCCCGGACTCCGGTACGGGGACGGCGGTGGCGAGCAGGAGAGGTACGAAGGCCAGGCCCATCGCCGCCAGCCCACGCACGAGCGCCTGCCCGGGCTCGTACCGCTCCTTGCACCACGCCGTCACCCGCGTCTGGCAAAGGATCGTGCTCAGCCCGGAGACCGCGAAGAGCATGGCCACCGCCGCCGTGCCGAACTTGCCGTCGCCGCCGAGCCGGCGCACCTCCAGCGGCAGCGCCAGATAGACCTGGAAGGTCAGGACGTACGAGCCGATCATGGCGACGGAGAAGAGCAGGAACGGCCGGTTGGCGAGGATGCCGCGCCACTGGGCGAGCACACCTGGACCGCCGTCGCTCTGCTGCCGCTTGGCGTCCTCGGCCCGCCGGGCGGGCAGCGCGCGGATCTGTACGACGCTCAGCAGCGCGAAGATCCCGGCTGCCACCAGGCAGGTGACGCGGAAGTCCACCCCGGTCAGCACCATGCCTACCAGTGGGCCCAGCAGGATTCCCGCCTGGTAGAAGACGTTGAACAGGGCGAACGCCTCGACCCTGCGCTCCCCGGCGTCGGCCGCGAGGTAGGCCCGCACGGCCGGGTTGAACAGCGCCCCGGCCAGCCCGGTGGCCGCCGAGGCGGCGAGCAGCGCAGGCAGCGAGTCCACGAGCCCGAGCGTCGCGAACCCGAGGGTGCGCAGGACACAACCGGCGACGATCATCGGCTTGTAGCCGAGCCGGTCGGCGAGCGTGCCGCCGACCAGGAACATGCCCTGCTGGCTGAAGTTCCGTACGCCGAGGACGAGTCCCACGATCCAGCCGGCCAGGCCAAGCGTGCCGGACAGGTGGGCGGCCAGATACGGCATCAGCATGTAGAAACCGAGGTTGATGGTGAACTGGTTCACCATCAACAGCTGGACGCTGCGCTCGTACGACCGGACCCGCGTGAGCAGCCCTTTCACCGTCCCTCCTCCGACGAGTCCGACCCAGCGCCCAGGGTGTCTGAGGCGTCCGCAGCGAAATCCTGCGCTGTGTCCTGCAGGGTGAGGGGATCGACCACGGTGGTGCACCGGGTCCAGCGGGTGACCTCCTTCTCGTCCAGGCGGCCGATCAGCTCCGGTTCGGGCGCCGGAGGCGCGTCCAGCAGGCCGTGGGCGGCGCAGTAGTCGTCGTCGTAGACCGTCCCCAGGTAGCGCTGCGGGCCGTCGGGGAAGACCGCGACGACCCGTGCGTCCGCGGGCATCGTCCGGGCCAGCCAGCCGGCCACCAGCGCGACCGCGCCGACGCTCCACCCGCCGGTGGCGTAGTGGGAGGCGGCCAGTTGACGGCAGGTCCACACGGCCTCCTGCGGGGCCACCCAGTGGACCTCGGAGAACTGCTCGTAGGCGACGTTGCGGGGGTAGATACTGGAGCCGAGTCCGCGCATCAGCCGGGGCCGGGCGGGCTGACCGAAGATCGTCGAACCCGGTGTGTCCACACCGACGACGGTCAGCTCGGGGTAGAGCTGCCGCAAGACTCGTGAGACGCCGGCCGAGTGGCCGCCGGTGCCGACGCTGCACACCAGTACGTCGATGTGGCCCATCTCGGCGGCGAGTTCGAGGGCCAGTGGGGTGTAGGCGGCGACGTTGTCGGGGTTGTTGTACTGGTCCGGGCACCAGGAGCCGGGGTGCTGCTCCAACAGGCGCTGCACGCGGTCACGGCGGGCCTGCTGCCAGCCGCCCGAGGAATGCGGCTCGGAGACGACGTTGACCTGGGCGCCGTACGCGGTCAGCAGCCGGGTCATGGACAACTCCAGTCCCGGATCGGTGACCAGGGTGACCGGGTGGCCGTACACCATCCCGGCCAGGGCCAGTCCGAGGCCCAGCGTCCCGCTGGTGGACTCGATGATCCGGCCGCCGGGCCGCAGGTCACCACGGGCCCGGGCCCGCTCCACCATGTGCAGCCCCGGACGGTCCTTGATGCCGCCGGGGTTGAACCCCTCCAGCTTCGCCCAGAAGCCACGTCCGGCCGGGGCCAGCGGCTCCGACACGCGCAGCAGCGGGGTGTTGCCCACCAGCCCGGACAGGGCGGACTGGCCCGAACCGGTCGCGGTCTTGGTCAATGAAGGCATGTCTGTGTTGTCACTCTCGCTCGATGAATGCACGGGTGCGGGTTCATCTCGCGCCCCATGGCGACAGAGCGGACCGTGGGTCGGTCCGCGCTCAGGCCATGAGTGCGCGGCAGCCGACGAGGTCGGTCGGCTGCGAGCGAGTGGTCTAGATCCGCCAGCGAGACGTACGGACGAGCGCCACACGGCCGGTGCGCGCGCTGCGACGTCTGCGGGATTCATGCCGTACGAGCGGTCTCCCCGCCGCCACGGACGTGGCGACGAGCACGACGACAGCCAGCGCGGCGAGGGGAAGATCCTCGATCGACTGGGCCGCCGTACGGATGACGACGTCCATCACGCAGTCCTCGGCCCCGTGGGGAGCATGGGGCCCGTGAGGCTCTCCGCCTGCAACCATCGCCGATGAAACGGTGGGGACGGGCACCGACCCGTGCGTCTCCTCGGGCACTCCGTGGATGACAGCGCACAGAATGAGCGCGATCACGAGGGTGCCGCGGATCGCCGAGAGGAGTCGGCGCCACCGGGGCGAGCCGCACGAGGCCCAGGGAGCGTGCGAGGGCATACAGGAAGGTGTCGGCACAGGTCCTCCGCGCTGCTGCCGCTCTCCGACGAGGACGGAGGGAGGCGCAGACATGGGTGGGGGCAGGACAGCTTCGACGAACGTGACCGGCCCATCATGGGCACGGAATCGGGAGCTCGTCGCGCGTGATCAGCCGAACCGGTGACACCGGCGGGCCGGTTGGAGGACTTGGTACTCCTAGACCTGCTGCACCACGGAGGCTGCTCTCAGAGCCGCGGGGGACGCCCCGCCCATGGGCCCACCAGATGCAGGCACACGCACGACCGACGCATCGTGGGCACCGTTTGATTCGCGAATCGACGCTGCAAAGCAGGGAGCGGCCAGGGCAGGCCCCTGCTGAGGCTGCCCGGATACACACTGCTCGCCAGGATGAGACGACTCGTGATCACCATGATGGCCGGCCGCTTCCGCAGTGAACCGGGTTCCAGACTCAGCGCCAGCATGGCGAATGTCATCGGCCGACAGTGCCGCAGGGGTTGATGCGCTGGTGGAGAGGTGTCCGTTGGCAGTCTCCACGTATGCGCCGTGCGACACGAGGACGCCGAACAGGAGCACGGCCAGGGCCAGCACGCGCAACAGCGGACCCGCACCGAAGCGGGTCCTGTCCATGCGCCAGGATGACCAAGCCGTAACCATGCCGTGATCCTAGCGGCTCTTCGGCAGTGATCGACCACCAGTCCTAAAACATCGGGTTAACTCGTCAGGTGAATGGCTGGTTTGCTGCGGCGAGTATGCAGACGGCACACGTGCCGCAGCAGCGCGCCTCAGTGTGCGTGTGCCCGGCTCCGTCCTCAGCGGGCTCGGCCTGCGAAGGCTTCTCGGGCTCATCCACTGCGCCGCCCGCATGCACCGTGAAGGCTGCCGTGCGCACGGTGCCCTCGTGCTGGAAGTCCAGGAACAAGCGGTACGCACCGGCGCTGGGCGCCGTAGCCGTGAAGGAGACCTCGGATGGCGAAGACCGCGAGCGCCAGGCCGGCGGTGACCGCGGCGGCTCCCAGCACGTCGACGGCACCGCGACGGCTGCCGACGGCGGGCAGGAGCTTGGTGGCCGCGAGGGTGGCGACGCCGTAGAGCGCCATGGCCTTGCCGAGCTCCTTTGGGTCGTGCGCGAAGAGCATCATCAGCAGTGTCATGGCCGACGGCGCGATCAGCGCGCCGCCTACGCCCGGAACGGCACGGCCGACGACCTCCACCCACGCCGTCTGCGCGGCTGCGGCGACGACCGAGCCGGCGATCAGCACGGCCAACCGGTGTTGAAGATCTTACGGGCGCCAAACAGGTCGGAGAGGCGGCCGCCGAGCAGCAGCAGCCCGCCGAAGGCGATGACGTAGGCGTTGAAGACGCCCGGGCCGGTGCCGCAGAACCCTGAGTCCAACCACGGCACGCGGGGCGACGGCGCCGCGCCCTCACGGACGGGAACGCCATGCCGCCACATCACCGCCTTCACCAGAACCAGTGGTTCCAGGCAGAGCAGTCAGCGAGATGCTCTCGCCGGTGGTCACTGAAGACGAGGGCTACCTCGACCTGCTGCGCGAGCCATGTCGCCGATCCGACCCGCAACGCGGACGGCGCGCCGCCGGGCGGCCATCGGTGCGCGAGT
The DNA here is from genome assembly GCF_039526425.1 of Streptomyces thermospinosisporus. Classification (NCBI taxonomy): domain Bacteria; kingdom Bacillati; phylum Actinomycetota; class Actinomycetes; order Kitasatosporales; family Streptomycetaceae; genus Streptomyces; species Streptomyces thermospinosisporus. Next base: position 5,766 of record NZ_BAAAIZ010000005.1, on the reverse strand, counting down.
GCACCCGAGCGAGTCGGCAAGAAGACACCTCGTACATGTACTTCCGAATGCATCCGGCACCTGAATGTCCACTCCAGACCGGCATCGGACCACATTCAACACCCGGAATGCCCTGATCTGTCGCATAGATAGTGGACAGGGGCGACAATACGCGGGCCCAAATTCGACCCGGGTAGTTTGTTCAGCGAGAAAACATGGCCTCTGACCTGCGAAAATAAAGAGTGGCAGACGAGTCAGGCTATACGCCGGGTTCTGTTCCCCGGGGTCCTCGCGGACCCAGGGGCGACGGCCATCCATCTAGGACCGGTGTTGCCACCGGCCTCGTGCGGTCTACCCGCGGACTCGGGCGGGCAGCCCTCGAGCGTCCGCGCAGAAGCACCGAGGTGCTTCCTCTTGACCTTGCTCCGGGTGGGGTTTACCTAGCCGCCTGAGTCACCCCAGACGCTGGTGGTCTCTTACACCACCGTTTCACCCTTACCGAGGACCGAGGTCCCCGGCGGTCTGTTTTCTGTGGCACTGTCCCGCGGGTCACCCCGGGTGGCTGTTAGCCACCACCCTGCCCTGTGGAGCCCGGACGTTCCTCGGGGAGCCCCCGCAAGGGGAACTCCACGCGGCCGTCCGCCCGGCTCGTCTGCCGTGGTGACCATGGTACGGCACGTACAACACCCACCCGGGCTCACTTCTTCCGCACGCCCTCGTTCCAGATCAGCTTGACGATGTTCGGCTTGACCTGCGTGGTGACGACGCCCATGGCCGTCCGGACGTACCGCCGCTCCTCCAGTTCGCGCAGCATGCTCGCCGCGAGGTCGGTGCGGGCGGTGAAGACGCCGTCGGCGCTGGTCTCGGCGGTCACGTAGTCCGTGACCTGGGGGTGCTCGAAGAGGCCCGAGGGCCGGACGAGGGTCCAGTCCAGCTCCGTCTCCCGGATCACCGCCTCCATGCGGCGCATGTCTGCGTGCAGGGTGCGGCCGAGACGGCGGTTCACCAAGGGGTCCAGGACGTGGTTGAAGAAGTGCGCTCCGGTGGGGCGCCAGCCCGGGTCGGCGACGCTGGAGCTGATCGCGAGCAGACGCTTGACGCCCTGGCGGGCCATGGCCCCGGTGAGGGCCGTGGCGCTCGCCGAGTAGGTGGTGATGGTGTCCTTGCTGAAGCGCGTGCCCAGGGCGGACAGGACGGCGTCCGTCCCGCGGATCGCCTCCTCGACGGCTGCCGGGTCGGTGGCGTCCGCGACGGCCACGCCGAGGCCCGGCCCCTCGGAGAGCGACCCGGGGCGGCGGGTCACGGCGACGACCTCGTGGCCGGCGGCGAGAGCCTGGGCGGTCAGATGGCGGCCGGTCGGTCCGTTGGCGCCGAAGACTGCGATGCGCATGGTTGCGGGCGTCCCCTCGTGAGATGGCTGGAACGTGAGATGGCTGGAACGTGAGATGTCTGGAATGCCCTTGACCGTGCCGGTGGCGGGACGCGAGGCTCAAGCCTGATGAATAACGCCGTTGCCGCTCCTGCCGCCCCGGCCCGCCCCCGGGGGCGTCCACGCGGGAATCCACCGACCCGTGCGTCGATCGTGTCGGCGGCCCGCGCGCTGTTCCTGGAGCGGGGGTACCGGGGCACCACGGTGCGGGCGGTGGCGGGGGCCGCCGGTGTCGATCCGGCACTGATCGCCTACCACTTCGGCTCGAAGAAGGGCCTGTTCGCGGAGGTGATGCAGGTCCACTGCGCCGAGACACTGGCGGTGGACGAGGTCCTGGGCGGTGACCCGGCCACCCTCGCCGGCCGTCTGGTCGACGCGGTGACGGACCTGTGGGAGGACGCCGACTTCCTGCAGCTCACCGCGCAGGGCTACGAGGCGGCCGAGGTGATCCGCGAGTACCTCGAGAGCGAGCTGCTGGCCCGGCTTGTTGAATTTCTCGGCGGCCGCGACGCGACCGCCCGCGCAACGGCCGTGGTGACGATCCTCGGCGGTCTGATCTACACCCGCTATCTGAACCCCCTGCCCACCCCCGCCGCCCTCACCCCGTCCGAGGCCCGCCACATGCTCACCCCCGCACTGCAGGCGGCCCTGGCCCCGAGACCGCCCCGCACGACAGCAGCGACAGGGCGCATCCGCCGAAGCGCACGGGGCTCCTCCGCCCGGCCGTGAGTCTCAGAGGAAGTCGGCGGCCTCCAGTTCGAACGCGCGTTCGACATGCGCACGCTTCCATCTCACCTCAGTCCGCGGACGCCGCGTGCCCGTCGGCTGGGGCATCCGGCGTGGCGAGCGCCGTACCGAGCGCCCCGACGGTCTCTCGCCAGGCGTGTACCTGGGCGTGGCTCGGGCCGAGTTCGTCGTGGTGGTACTTGCAGCCGGCGCCGAGAGCGTTCCACAGGGCGCTGACGCGGTGGGCCACGTCGGCGCCCGCGTAGTGGCGCAGGCAGAGGATCTTCGCGCGCATGCTCACCTTGCGGAGTCCGGGTTCCCGGGCCGTGAGGGCGGCGTCGACAAGCGCTTCGAGAGCGATCCGCAGCGCGTAGGCCGCGCCGCGGGCGCGGCCGGCCGGGGTCAGCGGCCCACCCAGGGTCTCGGAGAGGAGGGCGCCAGCGGTCGCGACGAGAGCGGTGAAGCCAGCGGGAGCGGCGGGCATCAGGCGTTCACCTCCGGCTTGCGGATCCGATGGGCGAGGTTTTCGACCTTCCTGACGAAGGCGACGGCGTCGGCGGGGAGGAATCCGTCGGGGTGGGCTCCGCGCTGGCACTGGCGGATCAGGGTCGTGCTCTCGGGCCCGTACAGGGTGCGCAGACGGCTCCTGACCTCCTCGTCGGGGTGGACCTCACCGTCGTCGAAGAGGGCGAAGGAAGCGAGCGGGATGAGCCGGTCGGTCTCGTCGATGGCGGCCTGCAGACGGTCCACGGACAGCCCCGTGCGGCTCCGGCGGATCCAGGCCGCCTCCACGATCGCCTTGGCCAGGGCCTCCCGGCACAGGGCCGGCAGCACATTGCGCAGTGCCTCTGCGGGGCACTCCTTGGTCTGGGCAAGGGCCGTGGCGTCGTCGATCGCCTCCTGCACCGGGTCGGTCTCGGTGGTGACGTGCACCTTGGACCTCTCGCCGCGCTCCACCTTCAGCACGGTCACGGGCATGCCCTGGCGGCGGAAGGCGTGCGGCAGGACGTTCTTCAGGTCGACGCTGCTCTGACGGCGGAGCTTCTCCCAGATCCGCTGCATGTGGCCGGCGAAGGCGTCGACACGGGCGTCGCGGATCTCGGTCGTCACCTTCTTGATCCACGCAAGGGCGGCGTTGATCTCCGTCCTGCGGGGCTTGGCCGCGTCGGCCTCCCTGGACCGCTTCGTCCACTCGGCCAGCAGCTCGACGACCGCGCGCCAGCGTTCGTCCTTGGCGGCGAGCGAGCTCCTCGCGGGCCGTCCGGGCCACGATGTCGCACGCCTCCGCCAGGGCCAGTGCGGCACTCGACGCGCGCTCGGCGAGTTCGGCGGGGTCGGTGATCCGCCGGCAGTCGATCCAGGCCTGCCACGGCTCGGTGAGCACGGCGGGGATCTCCCGCGGCGGGAGGATCAGGTCGTGCAGGGTCCGCTGCGCGGTCCGCAGAGCGGCCACGGCCGCACGCACCGCTTCGGCCTCCCGCAGGAGCGCGGCGATCTGCGCCTCGGCACGTGAGGCCCACTCCCGGTCCAGGACCCGCTCCGTGCCACAGACCGGGCATGCCGTGTCGTCGGCGTGACGGTCGCTGTGGTCCAGGGCGGCCTGGAGCAGCTGGGCCCTGCTGTGGGCGTCGGCGGCCGCGGTCCCCTTCAGATCGTCGACATCGGCGACACTGATGTGGATGGGCGAGCACCGGCAGGCGCGGGAGGCCGGCTGGGGCCGCCGGTGCCTGTCGACGCAACGGAACCGTAGGAGTGGCATGGATTGTTGACGGTGGCTCAGGTTGATGATCCTGGTTATCAAGTAGTAGTACTGGTGAAATTCAGAGAGCCGTGTACTCCGCCCACACGGTCTTGCCCGGCCCGTCCGGGCGGGGGTGCCAGTCCCAGCAGGTCGCGAGGTGCGATACGAGGACCAGTCCGCGACCGCCCTCCTCATCACCGGCCGCCTCGAACGGGTCTGCGGCCGGCCCATGAGGGTCGTCGGGACGGCGGGGGCGGCGCTCCGCCCGGGTGTCGGTGACCTCGATGCGCGCGGTACGGCTGCCGGGGGTCACATGCAGCCGGAAGTGGAAGTCCCGGCCCGGTACATGCCCGTGCCGCACGGCGTTCGCGGTGAGCTCGGCGACGATCAGCGTGATCTCGTCATGGGCCCGCGATCCGTACGGGATACCCCAGGCGTCCAAGCGCACGGCACACAGACGCCGGGCCAGACGGGCGCCTCGCGGGGAGGAGGTGAAGCGCATCTCGAAGAGATGCACGGGTTCCGAGTGCGCTGCAGGGCTGGAGAGTTGCGTGGTACGCACGATGCTGGGCGGATTGGTCGACATGCCTACGAAGATCCCGCCGGTCGCGTAGCGTTACCAGTGGTGACGCACTGACGCCGCTGGGGTGTACGCGCGGTGCGGCGATGTGTACGAGACGCAAGGCGTGACAGCGCCCCTCCGTGGGCGTTGGGCCGGGGAGGCGGTGGTCGCGGTGACGACGGAGCCGGTCGAGACCGACGCGGGCACGGTCCCGGGCAACGGATGGGCGGGCGACGGAGACACCGGGGGCCGGGCGGCGGACAGAACCCACCAAGGCGTCGTCGCCGCGTTCGGGCAGACCATGAAGACGTTACGAGTACGGGCCGGGCTGGACCGCGCCGAGTTCGGCCGGCGGATCGGCTACTCGGCGGCCACGGTCGCGTCCTTCGAGCAGGGGCGGAGGATCCCCTCGCCCCGCACGATCGACCGGGCGGACGAGGTGCTGGGGGCGGATGGGCTGCTCCGTGTGTGGAAGGAGCAGGTGGAGCGGGCGCAGTATCCGGTGTTCTTTCAGGGGATGGCGCAGTTGGAGAAGGAGGCTGTGGAGCTCCTCTCCTACGACACCCTGGTGGTCAAGGGCCTGCTCCAGACCGAGCAGTACATGAGAGCACTGCTGGGGATGCGGCGCCCTCCTCTGGACCAAGACACCATCGAGCAACGGGTGGCCGCACGTCTGGCACGGCAGGAGATCTTCGATCGCCGACCCGCTCCACTGTTGAGCTTTGTCATGGATGAATCTGTGTTGCACCGCAGGTATGGCGGCAAGGAGGTGTTGCGCGGCCAACTGGAGCATCTGCTCCTGATCGGCCGGAAACCCAACGTGGAACTTCAGATCATGCCGCTCCGGTCCGAGGAGAGCGCTGGCGTGGACGGCCCCTTCACCATCGTCACGAAGAAGGGCGGCAAGAAGTTCGTCTATGCAGAGGCCCAGGGAACCAGCACCCTGCAAACCGACCCGGATTGGGCGACGCTCGCCGCCGCCCGCTATGGGATCATCCGATCGCAGGCTCTCACCCCACGAGAGTCGCTGGAGTTCATCGAAGGGTTGCTGAGAGAGCTATGAACAACGCCGAGTCCTCGGTCACTGCCTCCGCCCTCACCTGGATCAAAAGCAGCTACAGCGGAGCCGAGGGAGGCGACTGCGTGGAGGTCGCAACCGGTACAGCCGCTGTGCATGTCCGGGACTCCAAGGCCGTCACCGGTCCCGTCCTCACGGTCTCGCGTGCGGCATGGGCGGGGTTCGTCCGGCACGCCACGTCCGGGCAGCACGTCTGAGCTGTCCCGAGTTTCGTAGAGTCCGGTGATCTTGTTTCAGGCGGACTGCGGGGT